>JAJUHS010000015.1 GCA_029267755.1 Clostridiales bacterium | reverse complement strand
CCCTTGCAGCACATTCCAATATAGGCGCCGCCGTAAGCTTTTCGGGTTACTACCGAAACCTTTGGCACGGTGGCTTCGCTGTAAGCGTAAAGCATTTTTGCACCGTGGCGGATAATTCCGCTATGCTCCTGGCCCGTTCCGGGCAGGAAACCGGGAACGTCGACAAGAGTAAGAAGCGGAATATTAAAGGCGTCGCAGCGGCGGATAAAGCGCGCTGCCTTATCGGAAGCGTTAACGTCAAGACAGCCTGCCATGAGCTTCGGCTGGTTGGCTATGATACCTATTGTCTTGCCTGCCATACGGGCAAAGCATGTAATTATGTTAAGAGCATACATAGGCTGAACGTCCAATATTTCACCGTCGTCAACGATGGAACGTATGACGTCGTACATGTCGTAAGCCTTATTTGGATTTTCCGGGATAATCGTATCCAGATTCTCCGCCAAACGGTTGACGTCGTCTAGGCACTGATACTCCGGTGCATTTTCAGCGTTGTTTGAAGGAAGATAAGAAAGGAGATTTCTGATCTGGTTGATGCAGTCGGCATCGTCGGAAGCAATGAAGTGGGCGACGCCGCTTGTTCTGTTATGCACAGCGGCTCCTCCGAGTTCTTCAAAGGTAACGTTCTCGCCTGTTACCGTCTTGATTACGTCCGGGCCAGTTATGAACATGTTGGAGGTCTTATCTACCATGTAAATAAAGTCTGTAATTGCTGGAGAGTAAACCGCGCCACCCGCGCATGGTCCCATTATCGCGGAAATCTGAGGGATAACACCCGACGCAATGGTATTGCGGTAAAATATCTTAGCGAATCCGGAGAGCGAATTGACGCCTTCCTGTATTCTCGCTCCACCGGAGTCCATAAGCCCGACAATCGGGCAGCCGTTCTGAAGCGCATAATCCTGCACCTTTACAATTTTTTCGGCGTGGTATTCTCCTAGCGAGCCGCCTAGCACCGTAAAATCCTGAGCGTAGGCGTATACCATTCTTCCGTCCACTCTGCCGTATCCGGTAACAACACCCTCGCCCGGCGCTTCGACTTTGTCCATGCCAAAGTTAGTGCATCTATGTTTTACGAAGGTATCCATTTCTACAAATGAACCCTCATCAAAAAGGAGATTAAGCCGTTCCCTTGCCGTCAGTTTCCCTTTGGCGTGCTGACTTGCAATGCCCTTTTCTCCGCCTCCAGCCTGGATATGAGCTTTTTTCTCTCTAAGCTTCTGCAACTCGTTCATTTATTCACTCTCCTCAATTAAATCGGTAATCCCGAAAGTATAGTGTAAATATCAATTTCTCTGCAATTATATATTTATGCTTTTCTTTCGTAAAGTCAATTTTTTTATATGATAATTATTTTAATAAGTGGTTTTAAATCTAAAAAAATAAAATAAAAACGACATATCTGCCAACGTTTTGCATACCGTTTAATTCCAATTAATCGGTTCACTGAACGTATTGCAATAAATATGTCGTTATAAAATATTACAATTAATAAGAAAAAAATACAAACCGACTTTACTAATTCTAAATTTATGGCAAATCAAGTTCTGAAAAAGAGTTATTTTTTTATTTCCCACTCTTTTAATTGTTTTGACTGTTCATACATACGCACATAACTTGAATGCCTTGAATGGTTTATTTTCCCTTCTTCCACGGCTTTAAGCACGGCGCAGCCCTGCTCCTTTATATGGGCGCAATCCCTGTAACGGCACTTATCAAGATAAGGCGAAAACTCTCTGAAGGCATACTGCAGCCTGCCACTGTCCACAAAATCTTCATGCGTGTCAAAGGCTGCGAATCCGGGAGTATCGGCAATGAGAGCCCCGTTTTTCAGCTTGAAAAGCTCGATATGTCTGGTTGTGTGGCGTCCGCGCCCGAGCTTTTCGCTGACCTCGCCGGTAGGGATGCGGAGATCTTCAAGGCAGTTGAGTATACTCGACTTCCCTACCCCGGAATTTCCGGTAAATGCGCTGATTTTCCCCTCTATTGCCTCGGTCAGTTTGTCAATGTTCATTCCGGTCAGAGCGCTTATGCTTATTGTTTTAAAGCCTGAGCTGTTGTAGATGTCATAAAGCCTTGCGCTGCTGCTGGCGTCGCATTTATTTATTGCAATAAGGATTTCACAACCGCGAAGCTCCGCTGTCGCAATAACCCTGTCAATCAGAAAGGGGTCGGTTACGGGGGTGATCTCCGAGGCCACAATTACCATCTGGTCAATATTGGCTACAGCCGGACGGATAAACGAGTTCTTTCTAGGGAGAATTTCCTCCAGAACGCCCTTACTGTTTTCGGTTTCGGTTATCATAACTTTGTCTCCGACCAAAGGCGTGACCTTTTCGAGCCTGAACTTGCCCCTGGCCCGACACTCAAAAACGCCGTTTTCCGTTTCCACATAATAAAACCCGCTAAGAGCTTTAAGGATGATGCCGCTTTGCATCATTTAACCTCCTGAAGATGTGGTTGACATTCCGGGACCGCCGGACACCTTCAAATCGACCGTTTTATACTGGGCAATTTCGACGCCTTCGGAAACACTTTGATAAATTACGGTGCCTATTGGAGCGCTGTCGGGGACCAGAGTGATGGAGCCAATGGAGAGTTTAACCGCCTCGAGAGCGTCTATAGCCTTATTCAGGGTAAGTCCGGTTACTTTAGGCGTCTTAAGATAAACTATTTTAGGGCCTCCGCTTATAGTAATGTATACGGTGCTGTTCGGCAAGAGCTGTTCGCCCTGAGCAGGCATGGTGCTTATAACGTGCCCGACCTCAACGGTTTCGGAGGTCGCCACTTCCTGCTTAACAACCAATTTCAGCTTTTCGAGCTGAATTACCGCCTCACGGTATTCCTTCCCAGCAACGCTTGGCATGGTGATGAAGTTCGTTCCCTTGCTTACGACCACCTTAACGTCTATTCCGTTTTTGGACTCGATAACCTTATGCCCGTAATCTGGATCCTGAGAAATTACATACCCCTCCGCATACTCTGAATTTGATTCATAGGTGGCGGTAAATTTGAACTTACTCGTATAGTTTGGGTTTAATAAAATATCATCGAGCTTCATTCCTACAAAGTTCGGCATTTCTATTGTTTTGGAATGCGCGAAAATATCCTTGAACCAAAAGAACCAGAGAAATGTAAAAACGGCTACTACAAAAAGCAGAAAAATGGATACGCCCATAATCATTGAAAGTTTTCTGGCGTTCTTGCTGCTTTTTACATGCTCGCCTTTAGAAATGGAATTTCCGCGCAGAACGGGTGCGGGCCGGTTCGAACCCGAAGGACTGTCGGCGCTCTTAAATGGAACCACATCGTCTATCACAACGGGAGTCCAGTCCAAAGACTCATCAGGGTTTTTGCGGAATTCGTCCAGGTCTTCTATCATTTCGTCTACGGTCTGATAGCGCTCGTCAAGGTTTGGATTCATAGCCTTCATGGCTATGGCTTCCAATTTTTTAGGCACTTCAGGATTTATATCCCGCGGCATAAGAGGAATCGAGCTTATATGCTGTATAGCGACAGATACGGGAGAATCGCCCTCGAAAGGCAGACGCCCGGTAAGCATTTCATACATTACAACTCCAAGCGAATATATATCTGTGCGAGTGTCGACAACTTCACCCTTTGCCTGTTCAGGTGAAATATAATGAACGGAACCGATCGCATCACGGGTTATTGATATATCGCTTGCAATACTCTGAAGGCGCGCAATGCCAAAATCGGCCACCTTTACGCTTCCATCACGCAATATCATTATGTTGTGCGGTTTTATGTCCCTGTGTATTATGCCTCTGCTGTGAGCATGGCTGAGCCCCTTTGTAATCTGCATTGAGAAATGCAGAGCCTCTTTCCAAGTAAGAGTTCCTCTTTTCTGCATGTACTGCTTAAGGGTAATGCCGTCGATCATCTCCATGACCATATACTCGACGTCCTCAGAATGGCTTACGTCGTAAACGGCGACTATGTTAGGGTGCGAGAGCATGGCTACTGCCTGCGCCTCCGTACGGAAACGGCGGCGAAAATCGTCGTTCGTTACAAATTCGTCCTTTAATATTTTTACAGCTACCGGTCTGTTAAGACGATGGCAGATAGCCTTATAGACTACGGCCATTCCGCCTATTCCGATAACCTCTATAATTTCATACCTATTATCCAAAAGCTTACCCAAGTACTTATCTTCATTTCCCATCGGCTTTCACCTCCCGTATCCACGGATATCTATTTTTCAAGCAGAACCACTGTAACATTATCAGAAGTGCCGGCTTTCAAAGCCTTATCAATAAGAGCGCTGCAACAAACGGATTTATCCTCAATAGAGTTAAAAACATCTAATATTTCGTCATCGCTTACGAAGTTAGTCAGTCCGTCGGTACATAGAAGCAGATATTCGCCCTTTACAAATCTTAGTTCGAACAGATCGCAGAGCACGCTGAATTCAACGCCCAGCGCCCTTGTTATGAGGTTTTTATCCGGATGTCTGGCGGCATCCTCACGTTTAATTTCGCCCCGGTCTATCATATCCTCAACAAGGGAATGATCTTTCGTAATCTGATATATTCCCCCGTTGGTAATACGGTAAGCGCGGCTGTCTCCGACATTTATGACAGAAGCGTAATCGCCTACGACCAGCGCCCCGACAAGAGTCGTGCCCATGCCGAAAAAATCCTTGTTGGTCTTTGCGACCTCGTACACCATGCTGTTGGAGTATGAAGTAGCGCGCCTTACAAGTCCGGAAAGCTCGGCAATGTCTGTGACCTGCATGAGGGCATTCTTCATGTAGTCCATAAACCCCTCGCCTGCAATGCTGCTTGCGACGCTACCGGCATTTGCTCCGCCCATTCCGTCGCAAACCACGCACAGGGCGATATTCCTGCCGGGAACCAGCTCCAAAGCAAAAAAATCCTGGTTCTCCGCCCGGACATCGCCTTTTTCAGTTATTCCCCATCCATTCATAAAAAGCCCCGCTTCTAATATACAGTTCAATAAGCATTGTTTTTACGCAGCTGACCGCAGGCTGCGTCTATATCGGAACCCAGCTTCCGCCGCACGGTTACGTTTGCACCTTCATTCTCCAAAATTTTTATGAAACGGTTTAAACGGCTAGTCGGTTTCAATGGGCTGCCCTCAACATCATTCAGCTGAATCAGGTTAATGTGCGCCCCGAGTTTTTTGGCAATCTTCGCCAGCACCACCGCCTGCTCGTCCGAGTCGTTGACCCCGTCTATCATAGCATACTCAAAAGATATCCGCCTGCCAGTTTTGGAATAATACCTTTCGCAGGCGGCGAGGACTTCTTCCAGAGGGTGCCTTTGGTTTATGGGCATCAGCTTTGACCGCGTTTCGTTATCCGGAGCATGAAGAGATAATGACAAGGTTAATTGTAAGTTATAATCTCCCAATTTGTCAATCATTTCGGGCAGGCCGCTGGTCGATACGGAGATATGCCTCATTCCGATGTTAATACCTTCGGGATGATTTACAAGCTCCAGAAAACGAATAACATTTTCAAAATTGTCGAGCGGCTCGCCTATACCCATCAGAACAATATTGGATATTTTAAGGTTCGAATCCTTTTCCGCAAATATGAGCTGGTCCAGAATTTCGGAGGCGGTCAGATTTCGTATCCATCCGCCGTGGGCGGAAGCGCAGAATTTACAGCCCATTTTGCATCCGACCTGCGTGGAAACGCAGACTGTATTGCCGTATTTGTACCGCATAACTACGCTCTCAACCGCATTGCCGTCGCGCAGCTTCCAAAGGTACTTAATCGTTCCGTCGTCCGCTGACACCTGTCTGCGGAGTATTTCTGGAGCAGTTATATAAAAAAGCTCCTCCAGCTTAGCCTGCAAGCTTTTTCCGATATTGGTCATCTCGCCGAAATCCGAAACACCTCGCATCAGCCATGAAAAAATCTGCTTTGCCCGGAATTTGGGTTCGCCGATTTCAAGCAGAACAGCTTCTATTTCGGACGGCAGCATGGACTTTATATCCTTTTTCTCCATTATTTTTTCCTCATTTTGCATATAAAAAAGCCGTCGGTCCCGTATATGTGCGGGTAGAGCGTAAGCATACCGCTTTTCACTTCTCCAATAGGTTCGGGAAGCGCAAACGGCTCTGTGTCAAAATTGCCGTTTACCGCCAAAAATCTGTATATAACGCCCTCATTTTCATCCGGGACGATAGTGCATGTGGAATATAAAAGCGTACCGCCGGGCTTGACGTATTTTGATACGTTTGCAAGGATTTTTAGCTGTACCTCCGGGAGACATTTTATTTCTTCGATATCCTTATAGCGTATCTCAGGCTTTTTTCGGATTATTCCAAGGCCCGAGCAGGGCACATCGGCAATTACCAGATCAAATTTGCCGGCTAGATCAGGATTAAACACAGTCGCATCCATCTGGGCAGTTTTTATTATGTTGATGCCAAGCCTATCGGCGCCGGCTTCAATGCGCGTAAGCTTCTTTTCGTGCAGGTCGGAGGCTAAAATGCCGCCGGTATTTTCCATCATAACCGCTGCGGCAAATGATTTCCCTCCGGGAGCGGAGCAACCGTCAAGCACCGAGTCTCCCCTTTTCGGGGCTGCGGCCATAACGGCGAGCCGTGCCGCCGCATCCTGAATGTAAAAATAGCCGTCCCGAAAAGCCATCAGGTTTTCAAGATTTCCGATTCCCGATACGCTGATACAGTCGCAAAGCCATGGATGAAGCTCGGCTTCAACCCCTTCGGATTTTAAGGATTCAAGCAAGGCGCCGGTATTGATTTTGAGGGTGTTTGCCTGAAGCGTTACCGGGGCAATATCGTTATTTGCGGCGAGAAACTTCCCTAGGCTATCCAAATCCATAAATCGTGAAAGCATTTGCACAAGCGGGAGAGGGTGGCTATATCTGACAGACAACCGCTCCTCAATAGTGTTTCCGGATATTGCAGGAAGCCTGTCGATATTTGAAGAAATCTTCCTCAAAACGGCGTTTACAAATGAGGCCGCCCTCGGAATATGCTTTTTTGCAAGCTTTACCCCCTCGTCAACCGCGGCCGAAGCGGGTATCTTATCCAGAAAAAGAAGCTGATATACAGTTAGTTCAAGAATATCGAGCACCTGAGGCTCGATTTTATTCTGCTTCAAAGAAGAAAAACAGGAAATGTAGTAATCGCAGAGGCTCTTATTCTGCAAAACGCCGTAGCATAACCTAGAGGCAAGCGCTGCCTCGCGCAGCGGCATATTTTCTTTTTTTATAACATTGTTCAAAAACGCGTCGGACCAGGCGCCGTTTTTTCGAAATGCGGATATTGCTTTAAACGCCGCTTCTCTCGCAGAAATAGCCATCAAAAATCTCCTTTGTCAGTGTGGTCGCCGGTTACATCGGAAATTAAAGCTTATGTCCAAGAAGGTAATCGGAAGCGCGCATCTGCTTTTTTCCTGCCTCCTGAAGCTCGGTTATCAGTATCGTTTTGCCGTCGCCGCAAACGACTTCAATCCCTTCTCTGCCGGTCGAAACAATATTTCCGGCGGGCCGGTCCGAGGTCCTGCCGGTTTTGACAGCGGCGTGCATCTTCAGTAGCTTGCCGCCAAAAACGGCGGTCGCCATTGGCCAGGGCTTCAATCCCCGTATCTTGTTTATAATCTGCTCAGAGCTTAAACTCCAATCGATCGGGGAATCATCCTTGGTAAGCATCCTGACATAAACGGCTTCGGCTTCGTTTTGCCTGGTGCGTACGGCGGTGCCGTCCTCAATGGCGCGGAGGGTTTCGCTCAAAACCTCCGCGCCCACATATTTCAGCCTTTCGAACAGTTCTCCCGAGGTTTCGTACTCCCCTATCTGCACCTTGCGCTTCAAGATTATATCTCCGGAATCCATTTTCTCATCAAGATAAATCGTGGTAATTCCAGTAACCTTGTCGCCGTTCAGTATGCTCCACTGTATGGGTGCCGAGCCTCGGTACTTCGGCAGGAGAGACGCATGTACGTTAATACATTCCTTAGGCGGAATTTGAAGTATTTCTTTAGGTATTATCTTGCCGTAAGCAACGACTACGATTATTTCCGGCTCAAGGGAGCGTATTTCTTCCGCGGCTGTTCCGTCACGCAAGGTCATGGGCTGATAAATGGGCGTACCGTGTAGAAGAGCGGTTTCCTTTACGGGGTTCTGGCCGAGCTTCATGCCTCTGTCCCTGGGCTTGTCGGGCTGGGTAAACACGCCGCAGACCTCATGCCTGTCCGCATAAATCCTGCGGAGGGACTCCGCGGCAAATTCCGGAGTACCCATAAATAGAATTCTCATAAGACTATTTCCCGTCCTCTTCTTTCCGCTCATCAAACAGGGCCTCTATTTCTTTTCTGTCGAGAATCTTTTCGGCCACGTCAGTAAAAAGCCGACCGTCAAGATGGTCCGATTCATGGCAGAACCCTCTGGCGGTCATACCTTCGCCTTCAATTTCGAAGAAATTTCCGTATCTGTCCTGAGCGCGTATTTTCACGCGCATTGGACGCTTCACAATTCCCCATACTCCCGGTACGCTCAGGCATCCCTCAGGGCCGGCCTGCATTTCCTCGGACGCTTCTATAATCTCCGGATTGATAAGCTCCAGAACATTGCAATCGTCATCGTCAGAGTCATCGTTTCCCCTAGTGTCGAGCACAATAAAGGCGCGGCGAAGGACTCCCACCTGTGGAGCCGCGAGTCCGAAACCGTTTGCGTCCGTCATTGTATCCCTCAAATCATCCAGCAACTCCCAAAGCCGCTTATTGAAATCCGTAACAGGTCGGCTTTTCTTCCTGAGAGCACTGTCTCCGTCCTTCAAAATATTTCTTAACGCCATTTTAATCCTCCTGTCAGTATCAGTCAGTCGGGTCTATATCGGCAAAGATGGATAATCCCCTGAATCTGCTGTCCTGTAAGTATTTTATTACGATATTTGCAATTAGTGTGCGTACCGCTTTAGTATTTTGGGCGCTTAATAAAATCCGGTAGCGGTACCGTCTGCTCACCCTCAAAACTGAGGCGGGAGCGGGGCCGAGTATCCTCGCAGAGCTATTATTTCCAATAGCTGCGCGTAAAACTCGCTTCATTTCCGTACAGCAGCGAAGAACCGACGATTCGTCGAGCCCCGATACGGTTATTGCAAAAAATTCGGTTACCGGCGGAGTCCCGAGTATGCGCCGGACGCCTATTTCACGTTCATAGAAAGCTCCGTAGTCCTGCTTTGACGCTAGCCTTATTACCTCGTTCTGCGGAGTAAAGGTCTGAATGACCGCCCTGCCCTTTTTATCTCCGCGCCCCGAACGTCCCACAACCTGAGTTATGAGCGAAAATGCCCGCTCCTCTGCCCGGTAGTCACCTGTATAAAGGCTCTGGTCCGCAGATATGACGCCTACAAGCGTCACGTTATTGAAGTTCAGCCCCTTCGCGACCATCTGCGTCCCGACAAGTATCGGTATACGTTCCTTTTCAAAACGCGCAAGTAAAGAATCGTGTGTGGCGGAAGCGGATACGGTGTCAGTATCCATCCTTAATATTTTTATGTCAGGAAAAATTTCCTGAAGTTCCTCTTCCACCTTTTGAGTGCCCGCGCCGAAATGCTTCATTATTCCTCCGCACTGGGGACAGCTTTCCTTTGCCGGCTCGGAATGGCCGCAGTAATGGCACATAAGGCGCTTATTCGCAGAATGGTAGGTGAGCGAAACGCTGCAATTCGGGCATCCGTAAGTAAAGCCGCACTCGGGACAGGCCATAAAATTGCTTGCTCCCCTTCGGTTTATGAACAGAATCGTCTGTTCGCCTTTTTCAAGGTTTTTCTCAATCTCAAAGCGCAGAACCGAGCTTATGGTGGATCCGTTTCCCTTGCGTATCTCCCTTTTCATATCTACTATCAGGACTTCCGGGAGCGCGTGAGCGTTGAACCTCGAATCAAGCGTAAATAGGCTGTACTTCCCTGCTTTTGCGTTATACATTGTATCAATCGAAGGCGTCGCCGAACCCAAAAGCAAAAGCGCTCCGCTTTGCACGCACCGATACTTAGCAACGTCCCTGGCATGATACCGCGGGTTATTATCGGATTTGTAGGTGTATTCCTGCTCCTCGTCCATGATAATAAGCCCTATATTGTCAAGCGGGGCAAAAACGGCGGAGCGCGTGCCAACGACGACGTTTACAAAGCCGGACTTTATACGTTTCCACTCGTCATAACGTTCTCCTAGCCCGAGAGAGCTGTGCAATACTGCCACATTGTCACCGAAGCAATGAGTAAATGTGCTTACAAGCTGGGGCGTGAGCGCGATCTCGGGAACAAGGACGATTGCCGAGCGGCCGCGGTTAATTACCTCTTGGATAAGTTTTATGTAAACTGCCGTTTTGCCACTGCCGGTAACTCCGTAGAGCAGTGCGGCAGACGGTGTATTGTCCAGAAGCAATGAAATGCCCTCAAAAGCGGCCTGCTGTTCTGTGGAAAGCGCGCCGACCTCGATTCTTCCGGAGCCAGAAATTTCGGGGCGGCGGAAGACTTCCTCAAATTCAATCGCGATTAGGCCTTCCTTCTCCAGCTTTTTTATAACCTGAGCGGAAGCGCCTGTAAAATAGCAGATGTCCTTGATGGACGCGGAGCCGACAGACGACAGCAGCTTAAGCACCTTGGACTGTAAAGGGGACTTTTTCCCCCGCTGTAAAGCGAGAGAAACCGCATCCTCTGCCGGTATAGCAAGGTAGGCCGTGCCGACGGTTTTGTCCTTAACCCTGCGGCGCTCGCTAACCAACTCGCAGATAATTCCTGATTTGGCAAGATCTTTTAGAGTATTTTCCAAATTGGGAACATCGGATATCTTTTTAAGCTCGTTCAGCGGAACCGGAGTATCAGAGCCGAAAATCATTCTTATAATATCTTCTCCCGAAGAACAGGTCTCTGCGGCCTTTAAAGCGCTTTCAAGTGAAACTCCCTCTGAAGCCTTGTAGCAATACTCGTTTTTAAACCACAGACCTGCGGGCAGCATAGCCCTTACAGCATCGTAAACGGTGCAGAAAAACCTGTCACGCATCCATAACGCGAGCTTTATCTGATTTTCCGATAAAACCGGAGTCTCATCAAGCACCTTGTCAATGTTTTTCAGACGCATCGATTCCTTTGCGGCCGAAAGAGCTATAATAATTCCCTCTGTTCGACGATTTCCTCTTGAAAAAGGAACAATTACGCGTACTCCGATGTGGACCGTTCCGCTCAGATGCTCCGGTATTCTGTAATCATATGGCCTGTCTATCGCAAAATTAGCGGAGGATACCGCCACTTTCGCCACTAATTCCGAGCCCACGCATATCCCCCTCCAAACTCATACCAAAGGCAGGTGCCTCACTGCGCACCTGCCTTTAAGCTACCTAAAATCCTTTTTAAGGTGAGCACAATAGGCACCCGATGCAATTTCTTCAATTGCAAGAGATACGGGCTTCTTATCAAGGCTTTCACCTTTTTCGTCCGCCTGTGCGGCAATTTCCCTTGCTCTTTGCGCTACAACGTTGACAAGCAGGTATCTGCTGTCTATCTTTTTAAGAAGTTCAGACATAGGTGGGTATAACATAAAATCACGCCTCTCCGATCAAATATTTACGTTCACTAACCTTGCATTTCTCAGCGGTTACAATTGAGATTATTTCATTTGAAGCCTCCCCCGGCTTATCCGTGACAACGATATAATCGTATTTCATAGCTTCCTTATACTCGCGCCTTGCCGTATCAAGCCTTTCCCTAATCTTGCTTTCCGATTCCGTACAGCGTTTTCTGAGCCTCCGCTCCAGTTCATCAAAGGTCGGAGGTATCGCGAAGATAAGGATAGCTTCGGGTATCTTCCGGCGAACCTGCAGAGCACCCTGAACCTCAATATCTAGGAAAATGTCCTTGCCTTCTTCAAGCTGCTTAATAATCGGCTCTGCGAGAGTGCCGTAATAATTTCCCGCGTATTCAGCGTATTCAAGGAATTCACCTGCTTCCAGAAGGGATTTGAATTCCTCGCGAGTCTTGAACCAGTAATTTACCCCGTCTACTTCACCGGGCCTTGGCTCCCTTGTAGTGGCGGAAACGGAAAAGTACCTGTTGTCTATTTTCTCAAAAACCTCTGCAAGCATGGTGCTCTTTCCGGAACCCGAAGGACCTGAAATTATGAAAAGCTTGCCCTTACTGTGCATCATATTCCTCCTCGGGATCTGGGGTATCCTTTCCGGCCATTCTGCCGGATATTGTTTCAGGCTGCATAGCGGATAGTATAACATGTCCGCTGTCCGCAATCAAGACCGCTCTTGTGCGTCTGCCGTAGGTCGCATCTATCAGTGTACCCCTGTCCCTCGCGTCCTGAACTATTCTTTTAATCGGTGCTGAGTCGGGACCGACAACCGCAATCAGTCTGCCTGAGGACACAAGATTACCGAAACCAATATTGACCAGCTTCACCGTATACCTCCTATTCTATGTTCTGAGCCTGTTCCCTTATCTTTTCAATTTCAGCCTTCATATCTACGACCATATGGGACATTTCAGTGTCGTTGCATTTCGAGCCTATAGTGTTCACTTCCCTGTTGAATTCCTGAACAAGGAAATCGATCTTTCTGCCCATCGGCTGCTCTGACGCCAGCATATCCTTAAGCTGCGAAATGTGGCTTCTTAGTCTTACCGTTTCCTCGTCTATCGCTATTTTGTCGGCATACAGCGCAGCCTCTGTTATCAGCCGCCCTTCATCGACGTCTCGGCCTTCAAGTACTTCCTTCATACGCTGTTCAATACGCCGCCTGTATTCTTCAACTGTTTTAGGAGAACGCTCCTCAACCATCCTGAGAATGCGCTCTATCTCGGCAAGGCGTCCCAGAATATCCTCCGCGAGCTTCTGCCCCTCGCGCGTACGCATTAAGTCAAATTCCCTCAAAGCGTCACTCAGTATCAGGCACAGACCCTCGGAAAAGGCGTCAATGTCCGTCTCCTTCTTTTCGACTAGCATTATATCCGGAATACGGCTCACGGATACTGCGCTTAAATCATTCTCCAGACCGTATTTTTCGCTCATTTCATTAAACGCCGCAAGATAGGCTTCCAGAAGAGGCCGGTTAAGATTGATTTTGAAGTCATCTGCCTTCGTGTTGTCTATGGATACATAAACGTCGACCTTTCCCCGGGATATCGCCTTCTGGACCTGCGCCTTCAGAGCATCCTCAACGGCCGTATATACTCTCGGAATACGCACAGAGCAGTCCAGAAATCTGTTGTTTACACTGCGCAGCTCAATGGTGACATCCAGCTTTTCCACGCAGCCGCTTGCCCTGCCATATCCCGTCATGCTTTTTATCATAAAAGAAACCTTCTCTCATCTCTTTTTGTATATCCTGGTGGCATAATAGTATGCAAGACGCGAAAAACCGATATCATATATTATAAAACCAATATTTGCAAAAATATAAATCATAACCGTCTGCCATAACGGAAAAGAAACACCCGTCAGAAATCCATACCGCCAAAGCAAGTATGCAGCCGAAAGCGCAGCGTTAAAAAGGACGATTTTAAAAGTCCATTCAACCGTTCTTTTTTTCAGGCGTTCAAAAAGGCTTTTCAATACGGGATAATACCCGAAAAATAGCAGGTACAGTATCGCTGTCGACTTTTGAGGAAGAAGCACCATAGAAAGAAGCGACGAACTTACAAAGCAGGCAGCCCCTGCTGAAAGCCCGCATTCGATTACGGCCGCGGCCGATATAAGCCCGGCAATCGCGACCATACCGATGCGCCCGGTCGGAATAATTGAAGATATATACAGCAATACAACCGTAAGGGCCGTAAGCATAGCAGTTACCGTAATATATCTAGTTCTTCCCTTCATGCAGAAACTCCTAACAACACCTTATCAGGTCTCCACCCATACATTCGCAGCAGCAGTCCGCCAGATACAGAGAAGAGCATATGTCGCATGCATCGCATCCGCCGGAGTTTCCGTATCCGAACCCTGCCGGTCTGTAAGCGGCTCCGCCACCGGCGTTCATAAAGTTGAGAGCCTGTCGGTACTCCATATTGTTCGGCTCCATGCTGACGGCAGTTTGATAGTACCTTCTTGCCTCGTCCAACCAGCCCTTGCGGTAGCATACGCTGCCCATAAGGAAATGCCATTCTGCATTCCTATTGGAAGTTGAATTTAGTAGACTTTCAGCCTGTGCAAGATTCCCGGCGTTTATCGCGGCTCGAATCTCGGCGAAAATCCCTACACCGCTGCCGCCAGAATTATAAGCGCCCCCGCCCGAGGCGTTGCCGCCGCCCGAGCGCAGCTTGTTTATCATTTCATAGGCTTCGTTGATTTCCTTCATCTTCTCCTGAGCAAGGTCGGAAAGCGGATTGTCATGGTAATTGTCGGGATGGTACTTGCGCGCAAGCTCCCTGTACGCTCTTTTTATCTCTTCGTCACTTGCGTTCGGCGATACGCCCAATACACTGTAAGGATCGTTCATTAGTCGGCTCCGTTCTGTAATAATATCTCTTTGTCTTCTTTTTTCTTTGGTTTGCGCCACGTTCCGCAGAGCACACTTTCAACGGCCTGGGGAACACCAAGGTATATAATATTCGCAAGGACAGGCGTCCACATACCGCCTGGCAGTAGTTCAAACGCCGAGGATACCATCGCAGCCGAATGGTTAATGGTAATTCTGAGCTCCTTGCGGGATTCCTCACTCAGCCTTCCGTCTGCCGCACCGTATCTGATGGCTACAGGATTGTAAGCTCCGGTTTTGACGTCGTCCTCAAGGTCGTCTATCGCGTCGAGTATGTAAATTGTCCGGCCCAGATGGTAGAGAAGCTGAAAATATATTCTCTTTTCCGCGTCGTCTTTTCTAAGTTCGGACGCGGCGGCCAGTATAAGCGCAAATTTTTCGGACGTTTCGTCAATGGATCCGCAGCCTGATTTTTCCAACGCAGACAGCTGTGAAAGATTATAACATACTTTTTCGTCAAAATCAGGAATATTTTTTCTTGCTTTATTGTAAGCGGATTTCAAAAGCAAAAGGGCGGATTTTGCCTTTACCCTTCCCCAAAAGCCTTCGTCGGCTGCGGAATCCCTCAGCTTCCAGAAGTATAAAATTACGCTGTAATCCGCGCAAAGCTCAAAATTCGGAGTCGGTACGCAACTGCACTTTTTTTTGAAGGGCGAAGCCGAGCACCGCTTATACTGGTATGCGCAGGACTTTTCCTCAGAGGAAAGCAGCATTGCGAGAAAAGTGAAATCATAGTTCAGAAGAAAGCGGGCGGCATAGCCATAGCGCTTTTTCAAGGTGTTGCAAAGGCCGCAGTATGCCGCCTTAAACTGCTCGTATTCCCTCAGCTTAAGCTCCGGCTTCAGAGGGCGCACATAACCGAACATATTATAGCGATTCCTTTCGCATTTATCAATCAATTAAAACAACCATAAGATGAAATTGTTATACTTGCCTCCTACCTGCGGAAAGCGATTATTTCAAATTCCACTCCGCTCTTGTTCTTAATATGACGGTTATACAGGAACGCTATTGCGGAACCTAGTATAAACGCAGCGGCGCTGAAAAGAATGGATACTTTTTCGGAGCATTTTGCAGCTGCTGTAACGGCATAAGCGATGAAGAAAAGAATAAACGGGATGATGTATACTACGAACGCCGCCATAATTATTTTGGAGGTTTTGGTTTTAATTACAACCTCGTCCCCCTCCGATGCAACAATTTTGTTGCTTACCACAACCCTCATTAAGCGGTTGGTCGCGCAGGCGCCGCATGAGGCGCAGTTGCCTCCGCAGGCCGAAGCACGTTCAATCACTACTTCCGCCTTACCCTGTCCTAGTATTTTTACGACCCTTGCATTTTGTGTCAATATGGAACGCTCCTTCTGCGGACTTAAATTTTCAGCATGCCTATGTCTGCGTTTCGGTTTGAGCGCCCGCCTGAGTTTCGGCCTTAGCGGGATCTTCCAGCAAAACGGAAACGTTGTATGTTCCGATTGCCGCTACGTCGGTGCGGTTCTTTACGGTTACCTTGGCGGCTACCGAAAATCTGCCGAGGCTCTGTCCGAGATTTTCGAGATCGACAGTGACGCTGATGTCGTCGGCTGTTATATTGTTTATTATATTCGCCGGACCGCGTATGGTAATATCCAGAGAATGCTCCGGCGTCGCCTTATGCCCCGAAAATAAATTCGTAAACTGTACATTGGAAACCTGAAGCGTCCGGGTAGAAAGCCCGGTAAGCGTGAGGCTCACTGTCGCCTTGCTTTGGCCGGAAATATTGTCAAGTCCGGACGGCACCGGTATGCTGTAGGTTTCGGTCTTATTATCGTATATTTCCTCAAGATTAAACGAATGTATAACTATTTCATTGATATCTTCCAGAATCTCGGGGGCGCCAGAAAGCCATATAGAACTTGGAGATATGCGGTAAGTGACATTATCCTTTGTCGCGCCTCCGCCTGAAGTAAACTTTACGGAAAGAGGTACGTTTTTGGACATTATTACTGGAAGCGTGACATCGACTGTTTTTCTGTCCAGCTTAAGGTCGTTCATAGCAACCTTATTGCCCTCCGCGTCAATTAAAACATAAGGAAGCGTCTTGCTGAGGGTCTTGCCTACATCATGCTCGTTCAATGAAACCAAAGCATATGCGATCTGAGAAACGACATTTTTCGGGCCGCCGACGCTGACGGAAGCAGGATTGAATTCCATCGGCTTTGCTTCGCAGCCTTCCTTAAAGGTGCCGGCAAAGGTTCCCCTTACTTCAACTTTTTTTGTTTCATACTGGATGATCCTTACGGTGACGTATTCTGGAATTCTGCTTAGAATATATACGTCCTTTGTATTTACGTTTGAAGGAAGATTGACCGAAAACAATCTGTTGTATGAGCCTTCGGAACTGATTTCGGAAAGGTCTACGCTTACGGTAACGTTTGAGTTATTAAGCCTTGATACGACATCACGCTTGCCCATGATCTTAAGTGCGACGGAGTAATTGCTGTTCGGATCGACGATCAGGCTGCGTTCGGACAGCAGCTTTTCCTGGCCGGAAAACGTGACGATAATTCCCGGTATCGTCGTTTCCATATCCTGGTTCTGTATGCTGGTAACATACGCCCAGAGGAGAACAGCTGCGACAATGGAGAAAACCATATAGAGAGCTTTATTGTTAAATATCTTTTTTATTCTTTCTCGCAGCATCCCGTTTCACCTTCAATGTATTTCTAACCATATCGACCGCTTTCCTCTTGGGATCTTCTTCCTCAATAAGATCATTTCTCAGAAGATTCTCAAAAGTGTCGAGCGCCAGATGCCTTCTGAGCTTTCCGTCGGTGGCAACGGATATTGAACCAGTTTCCTCCGATACGATTACAACCACTGCATCCGATACCTCGCTGATTCCCAAGCCGGCCCTATGGCGCATGCCGAGATCCCGGCTGAGGTTGGGATTCTTTGAAAGAGGAAGAATACACGCGGCCGCGGAGATATCTCCGTTTCTGATTATAACTGCGCCGTCGTGCAGAGGCGACTTCAAAAAAAATATTGTTCTAAGCAGCTCTGAAGTCGTATCAGCGTTGAGAATGGTTCCGGTCTTTATATACTCGTCAAGCTTAATATTCCTTTCAAAAATAATCAGTGCGCCTGTTTTTGCCTTTGACATATCTGCGCAGGCGTTTATCGTCTGCCTGATCGCAGCTTCGGTTCTGGATTCATCCAGCTGCTTGTCAAAAAGATTAAAAAGTCTTCCGCTTCCGACACGCTCAAGCGCCCTTCGAAGCTCCGGCTGGAACAAAACTATAATGGCAAAAAAGCCAAGCTGCACCGTCTTGCTCAAAATATAGTTTATTACGTTCAGCTTGAAAAAGGTCGATATCCATAGTGCTACCACAATAAGCAGGATGCCCTTGAACCCTCTTGCCGAGCTTGTCCTTAAAATAAACGTAATTGCTTTGTATATGAGAAAAGCGGTAACCGCGATATCGATTATGTCGGTTATTTTAATTGTCCTCATATAATTGAAAGCCATCTGAACAGCATCCGACAGCATAAGATATCGCCTCGCTTTCCTTTAGAATTATAATAAGCCTTTCATATTTCGGCGCCTTTGCGGCGCCGAAATATGAAATTATATACTTTTATGTTAGAGTATATTATATCTTATAAACCATATTAAGACAACAAAATATAGGTCCTATTTTTGAATTTTATTTAAATTTTTCGATATAACCTCAACCGCGTCAAGCATTCTGTTTATCTCAAATTTGGTATTGAATACCGAGAGACTGATACGAACGGTGCCCTGCTCATAAGTTCCTGCGGAACGGTGAGCCAGCGGAGCGCAGTGCATACCTGCCCTTACCGCTATGCCTCTCTTGGACAGTTCGCTCGCGACCAATTCGCTCGGCTCACTGCCGATATTGAAGGACAGCACTCCGGTCTGGTTTTCAGGATTCTCCGACCTGAATATTTTTATATCTTTTATCTGCGAAAGGCCGTCCGCGGCGAACTTTATAAGCGCCTGTTCGCGTTTAAGTATTTCCGCGGTTCCAAGCTTTTTTACAAATTTAATTCCTTCGGCCAATCCGGCAATTCCGGGCATATTATGCGTGCCGGATTCGAATCTGTCCGGCAGAAAGTCCGGCATTTCGGGCAGCCTCGAGTTGCTGCCTGTACCTCCCTCCATGAGGGTTCTGCCGCCGCTGGCTATGAGTATTCCGGTCCCCTGAGGGCCGTAAAGGCCTTTATGACCGGGCATCGCTATATAATCAGCCCCGAGCGCCGTATAATCTATATTGAGAACGCCGGCCGACTGAGAGGCATCGACTATGAACGGTATCCCGGCGTTTTTGCACATAGAAGCAACTTTTTCAATCGGAAGCTTGTAGCCGAATACGTTCGAGGTATGATTTATAATTACAAGCTCGGCGCTGCCCAACCTATCCTCAAAAGCCCGCACCGTATCCTCAGGATCGAATAGCTTTGAAGTGGCGACGGATACCTTGGCTCCGATTGCATAAAGCGGGCGGGTTACGGAATTATGTTCAAAGCTGGATATAAGCACACGCGTTCCCTGACGGGCCAGGCTCTTGATCGCAATATTAAGCGCGTGAGTTGCGTTCATTGTAAATATTATATTTTCTGGATTTGGGACGTTAAATAGTTCGGCCGCTAGTTCGCGGCAGTTGTAAGCGGTTTCGGAAGCCAGCATTGCGGATTTGTGGCCTCCTCTTCCTGGGCTGCCCATTTTCCTGATTGCCCTTTGGGCGGCCTCCGCAACGGCGTATGGCTTCTGCAAAGTGGTCGCGGCGTTGTCAAGGTATATCATGCGATCACCTCGGCACCCGTACCGTCAGCGTATAGAATATATATTTTTCCATGGCTCATGCCAGCGTTGTTCAAAGCAATCAGCGCGTCACGAAGTCTTTTTTCTGAAATTTTTACACAATAGACGCAGCCCTTTTCCGGTATCTTTACCGGAGGGCGCATAACTATGGCGCTTATCCCCGCCTGTTCCAATACTCTCGCTGTCCTCTGCGCATACGTCAGCGAGCGGCATATTATCAGATAATAAACCAAAATGATAAGCTCCTTTCGGCTATCATATAGAAAGGGAAGGCAGCCTTAGCGACTGCCTTCCGCTGTCTGTTCCATTGTATGCCGAGACCCGATAATCCTGTTACTGCGCCGGGATAAATACAGTATCTTTTATATTTCCGTCTGTGAAGGGGATCTGTTCGATTACTTCGTCCGTTTTTCTCTGCTCTGTTCCGCATTCCAGAACAAGATCCAGAATATTGTCAATATGATCTGCCGCTATGAAGTTGAGAGCGTTTTTGACTGTCGGATCTATTTCCTCAAGGTCTGGCTCATTTTCAAGCGGAATTACAACTGTTTTTATACCGTACCTGAAAGCCGCCATGGTTTTTTCCTTAAGCCCGCCGATCGGAAGTATTCGTCCCCTTAATGTAATTTCACCGGTCATGGCCACATCCCGCCGCACCGCCCTGCCGGTCAGCGCAGAAATAAGAGCGACAGCTATCGTAATTCCCGCCGACGGCCCGTCCTTCGGAACCGCGCCTTCCGGGAAATGGATATGGATATCATTGTTTTTGTAGAAATCGGGATCTATGCAAAGCTCCTTCGTCCTGCTCCGGATATAGCTTTCGGCGGCCCTGGCAGATTCCTTCATTATATCCCCCAGGTTTCCGGTAAGCTCAAGCCTCCCGCTTCCCGCGAGAACGGTAACCTCAACATTCAGTATTTCGCCGCCTACGCTTGTCCAGGCAAGGCCGCAGGCAAGACCTACCTCGTTCCTTCCCGGGCGTGCCTCAGGCTTATACTTGGCAACGCCCAGATATTGCTCCAGCTTTTCGGATGTAATGCTGAAGCTCTTGGCGTCACCGTCCACAAGGCGCACCGCAGCCTTTCGGCAGACCTCGGCTATCTCCCGTTCCATAACGCGGACGCCAGACTCCCGGGTGTAGCGGGATATTATCTCACGTATAGCGTCGTCGCTTATCTTTAGCTGTGAAGCCTTGATTCCATGCTTTTTTCTTTGCTTGGGGAGAATGTGGCGTTTAGCTATCTGAAGCTTCTCCTCGTCGGTGTAGCTCGTCAGCTCGATTACTTCCATTCTGTCTAGAAGAGGACGGGAAATAGTGTCTCTGGAATTTGCGGTCGTAATGAAAAGGACATCCGAAAGGTCGAACGGCAGCTCAAGATAATGATCCCTGAAGCTGTGATTTTGTTCCGCGTCGAGCGCTTCAAGGAGCGCAGCCGAGGGGTCTCCCCTGTGGTCGCTTCCGAGCTTGTCGATCTCGTCGAGAAGTATAAGCGGGTTTCTTGTTCCGGCCTGCTTTATCGCAGCGATAATTCTTCCAGGCATCGCGCCGACATAGGTTTTTCGGTGTCCCCTTATCTCGGCCTCGTCGTGAATTCCGCCGATGGAAATCCTTACCATTTTTCTGTTGAGCGCCCGGGCGATGCTCGCGGCAATAGATGTCTTTCCGGTGCCGGGAGGGCCGACAAGACACAAAATTGTTCCTTTTATATCCGGAGATAGCTGCTTTACGGCAATATACTCAATTATCCTCTCCTTGACCTTCTGCAGCCCGTAATGGTCAGCATCAAGTATCTTGCGCGCCTTGTCCACATCGACTTCTTCCTTTGTGGTCTTCGACCATGGAAGCTCCAGGCAGGTATCCAGATAACCGCGTATTACCGAGGCTTCCGCCGAACCGAACGGCTGTTTCGTGAGCCTGTTCAGCTCCTTCATAAGCTTCTTTTTGACTTCATCGGGAGCGTTAAGGTTTTGAATATTCTCTTGGTACTCGTCGAACTCTTCGGAATCGTCGGAAAACTCACCAAGCTCTGATTTAATTGTTTTAAGCTGCTCACGCAAAATGTTGTCCCTTTGTGACTGCATCATGCGCTCTTGGGTTTTTTGGCGAAGCTCAAGCTCGACTTCTAGTATTTCAAGCTCCCGCATAAGTATTTTGTATACCTTTTCAATACGCTTTGCAGGCGATAGGACTTCAAGTATCTGCTGCTTTTCAATATGGCGCAAGCGGAGATTCTGGGCTATATAATCTGCAACATAGCCTGCGTCGCCGCTCTGGGATAGCGAAGCGACAGACTCCGGCGAGGGATTTGAAGTCAGCTCGAGGTACCTGTTGAACAATCCATAGCTTTGACGCAGCATGACCTCGGCCTTGCCGGAAAGCTTTTGCCCCTGCTCCTTATCGATATCAATAACCTCTACCTTTGTTTCAAAATATGTTTTCTCGGGCAGGATCGAAACAAGCCTTGCGCGGGAAACTCCTTCGACCATTACCCTGAGCACGTTCTGCGGAAGGCGCAGTATCTGCTTTACAATGCATACGGTGCCGATGGTATAAAGATCCTTTTCCTGAGGAGCGTCGATACGCGGGTCCTTCTGAGACAGCAGAAATATTCTGCGGTCAGAAGACATGGCCTTTTCAAGAGCGGCTACCGACATAGGACGGTCCACCTCAAAATTCAGGCTTGTATTTGGAAAAGCTGTCACGCCGCGAAGCGGAAGCATAGGCATTATTTCTGTTATAAGGATATTATTCATGAAGTATCTCCCATTGTCAGAGAAGGCCATCCCGATATTCAGGACAGCCTTCTTAAATAGTTTATGATGCGCTTTCAGATGGAAGGGCTTTGTTCCCTGAATCCTTTTGCAACGACGCTTTTCTTATTATCTGCGGCTGCTCGCCGTTAACAACGGAGTCCTTTGTTATGACGATTTTCTTTATTGAAGGATCGGACGGCACCTCGAACATAACATTCATCATAATTTTTTCCATTACGCTGCGAAGAGCCCGCGCGCCGATTTTTAATTCAATAGCCTTGTCAGCAATAGCACCGAGCGCGTCGTCGTCGAAGACCAGCTCAACCTTATCATATTTCAAAATGGTCTTATATTGCTTTGTCAGGGCGTTTTTAGGCTCAGTAAGTATCCTTACAAGCTGCTCCTTACCTAGCGAACTAAGAGGCGTGATTACCGGTAGACGGCCGATGAGCTCGGGAATTATTCCAAATTTAAGCAGATCGTGCGACTGCACATTCTTTATTATTTCTCCTATATCCCTTGCGGCCCTGCTCTTTATATCTGCCTCGAAGCCGATTGTCTTCTTATCAAGCCGGCTTTCGATTATCTTTTCGATACCGTCGAACGCACCGCCGCAGATAAAGAGTATGTTAGTGGTATCAATATGAATGAATTCCTGATGCGGATGCTTTCTTCCGCCCTGCGGAGGAACATTCGCCACGGTGCCCTCAAGTATTTTGAGGAGCGCCTGCTGTACGCCCTCACCGGAAACGTCTCTCG
Organism: Clostridiales bacterium; assembly: GCA_029267755.1. Taxonomy (GTDB): domain Bacteria; phylum Bacillota; class Clostridia; order Oscillospirales; family Oscillospiraceae; genus DUPK01. The sequence goes on along the minus strand of JAJUHS010000015.1, from coordinate 6,327 downwards.
TTATAGACGTATTCTCGCTCTTTCTGGCAATCTTATCCAGCTCGTCTATATAGATTATTCCCTTTTCCGCAAGCTCTACGTCGTAGTCGGCAGCCTGAAGAAGCCTCAGAAGAATGTTCTCGACGTCGTCGCCGACATAGCCCGCCTCGGTAAGAGTTGTGGCATCGGCTATTGCAAACGGAACCTCCAGTATCTTTGCCAAAGTCTGTGCAAAAAGGGTCTTGCCGGAACCGGTTGGCCCAATCAGCAGTATGTTGCTCTTTTGAAGTTCAACATCTGTGTTGTTGCCGAAATATATGCGCTTATAGTGGTTGTATACTGCCACCGAAAGCGCTATTTTGGCTTCCTCCTGCCCTATGATGTACAAGTCAAGAAAAGCCTTTATATCCGCGGGTTTCGGCAGCGTAGTTCGGGGTGAAAGGTCGCCCTTCGGCTCATTGATCGGAGCATACTTCTCATCGACCATAGTCATGCATAGCCTAATGCATTCGTCACAGATATACGCACCCTTGCCGGCTATTATGCGCCCGACCTCGTCATGATGCTTCCCGCAGAACGAGCAGCGGATCGCTTTTCTATCGTCTATCCCTGCCATAATTATTATCCTTTACAATTAAAATATAAAAAACAGATCAGCGCTTGTAGATCACCTTGTCAACGATGCCGTAGGCGACAGCCTCTTCTGCGGACATGAAGTAATCCCTGTCCGTATCCCTTGCTATCTCTTCATAGGTTTTGCCTGTGTTTGCGGCAAGAATCTCATTCAATCTTTTCTTTGTCTTAGCCATGTGCTGAGCCTGAATCTGAATATCGGTTTCCTGGCCGCGCGCGCCGCCGGAGGGCTGGTGAATCATGACCTCGGCGTTGGGAAGAACAATTCTCTTTCCCTTCGTCCCCGAGGACAGCAGGAAAGCGCCCATGCTTGCCGCAATGCCGACACAAATTGTGGAAACGTCCGCCTTGATATACTGCATCGTGTCGTAAATTGCCAGGCCCGCGGTAACCGAACCGCCGGGGCTGTTTATATAGAACTGTATATCCTTATCGGGGTCCTGCGCTTCAAGATACAGCAACTGCGCGACAATAAGACTTGCGGTAGTATCGTTCACTTCTTCCGACAGCATTACAATCCTGTCGTTGAGCAATCTCGAGAAAATGTCATATGAGCGCTCGCCCCTGGCGGTCTGCTCTACTACATACGGGACCAAACTCATTATTATCTCTCCTTTTCAAAACCAATATTGAAGTAATACTAACCATTATTGGAATCAATTATTCAAGCTGTAAATCAGCTTTATTCGCCGTCCTTTTTCTCAGCTTTCTTTGAGGTCTTCTTTGCGGGCTTTGCATCGGTCGCATCGTCAGCATTTTTCACAGCAGACTTCTTAGAAGCCGCCTTCTTAGGAACGGTTTCCTTTTCAGCAGTCGGCTCGGCATCCGCTTTTGCCTCAACAGCTTTTCCGTTCTCAGCCACGAATTCCTCAGCCTTCATCAGAACAATATCGTTCTTCATCTGAGAAAGCGGGATTACAGCCTTGACCTTTTCAATATCTACCTTATAATTTTCGGAAAGCTTCTTATATTCAGCCTCAACTTCCTCGTCCGTAGCTTCCATATTTTCAAGCTCAGCAACCTTTTTGAGCGCAAGAGTGACCTTGACCTGATTCTCGGCGTTCAGTCTGCCGCTCTTAAGGAAGTCTTCTCTGCTTACGCCTACCATCTTGAGGTAATCGTCAAGCGCAATGCCTTGGGACTGCATTCTCATTGAGTAGTCCTCGACCATCTTGTCAAGCTGCTCGTCGATCATGGCATCGGGGATGTCGGCTTCGAGGTTCTGGGCTAGCTGCTCTATTATGCCCTGCCTGTATGCAGTCTTAGCTTCGCCCTCTTTTTCGGTGAGAAGCTTGTCGTATATGCTTTTCTTAAAATCCTCCAGAGTATCGTACTCAGAAACGTCCTTTGCAAACTCATCGTCGAGCTCAGGGAAAACGGTTTCCTTTATCTCGTGCAACTTAACCTTAAATACGGCGTTTTTTCCGGCAAGCTCAGGTACATATTCTTTCGGGAAAGTAACGTTTACTTCCTTTTCCTCCCCAACCTTCATTCCGGAAAGCTGCTCCTCAAAGCCTGGCACAAAGGTTGCAGAGCCCAGCATCAGGCTGTAATTCTCGGCCTTGCCGCCGTCAAACGGCTTGCCGTCAATGAAACCTTCAAAATCGATGACAACGGTGTCGCCAATAGTCGCATCGCGATCCGTTACCGTTACGAGTCTGGAATTTTTATTGCGGAGAACCTCAAGCTCGTTAGCAACGTCCTCGTCCGTAACTGTCGCGTCCTTTTTGACCGCCTCAAGGCCCTTGTACTGCTTCAGCGTAACCTCGGGATATACCGCTGTTGCAAACGTCAGTGTCAGGACTTTTTCGTCGCTTATATTAATATCCGCAATTGACGGACGGCCGACCGTTTCAAGCTTTTCCTGCTCAACCGCGTATGTGTATGCTTCGGGAGCCAATATATCTACCGCGTCGTCATAAAAAACAGACGCGCCGTACATATTCTCAATAATCTTCAGTGGAGCCTTCCCCCTTCTGAAACCAGGGACGTTAATTCTGCCCCTATTCTTCTTATACGCCGAATTAATTGCCTCTTCAAACTTTTCCCTGTCGATTTCCACGGTGATGAACACTGTGTTTTTTTCTTTTTTCTCTTTGTTTTTAACTATCATTTGCTGGAGTCCTCCCATTGTTTTTGACGCCTGAGGCGCTTTTACGCATTCATTTCGTTCTATTTTATCAGATAGTTCTGAAAAATTCCAATACTTTTTACATCTCATTCTATTATTTTTTGAGGAATAAAATTTATATGGTCCGCAGATACCATATGATAGGATATTCCGCCGTACAAGCCTTCTACTCCGAATCTTCGGCCCGCGCCGTGAATATGCCCGTAACAGCAGACTTTAACACCGTAAAACCGCATCAACTCAAGGATTTCTGGACAGGAATAATCCCTGTAAACGGGAGGGTAATGAAAGAAGCAGATTTTTTCCGCGTCCCCCGCCATTTTCAGCGAAGCTTCAAGTCGGATCAATTCGCGGTTCATAATCTTTTTGTCATGCGGACTCCCTGTTTCTTCCTCAAAAAACCAGCCTCTGGTTCCGCACAAGGCAATATTATCGTAAAAATAACAGTTGTTATGCAAAATGTCAACTGTATTTATACCATTTGCTCTGAAAAAACCGTAAGCTTTTGAAGCGGTAGTCCACCAGTAATCGTGATTTCCCTTCAAAATTATCTTTCTTCCGGGCAGCGAGTCTATAAACTTGAAATCCATCAAAGATTCCTGAAGCGTCATCCCCCAGGTCAGATCCCCGCAGAGCACGCATATATCATCGGAATTCAGGCGAGAAAAACCGGCCCTGATTTTTTCAACATAATTTTCCCAATTACCTTTGAACACGTCCATCGGTTTGTCCGTGCTCAGCGAAAGATGCAGATCGCCGATGGCATACAGTGACATTTGTACCTCCGCGGTATATACCGGATTTAAAATGTTAATACTAGCTTTGCCGCATACGGCAATTTGATTTGGGGGTATTTTTTTATGATAAATGATAACACTCGCGGTCATGTCCAGGGTGTGAGCTGCGACGCGTTCAAATGCAAATATAACGACAATTCACACAGCAAATGCGTGGCGGAAAACATCAAGGTCGGCGGAGTGACATCCACGTGCGAGAAGGATACCTGGTGTTCGACCTTCATGGAGAAAAAGTAATACCATTCATCCTGAAACCGGATATTTAAAATCCTTTGCGGCCGCATTAAAGCGGCCGCGTTTTATTTGCTGCTGAGCATTTCCTCCACAACTTCCCTCATTTCCGTCTTCTTCGTCGTAGCGGTAAAGCGAACCGGCTTGTTTTTAAGCTCAAGCAGCGGTCTCGGCGGTTTTGTGCCTGTAACTGCGGCAAGCTTGTCGATAAGATCAAGTCCGCTTGCCTTGGTATTATCGCCGAGTGCGGACAAAACACTGTTGCAGAACTTATAGGGACTTGCTGTGGAAACCACAATCGCAGGTTTATTATCTCCCGTCTCATATCGGTAGTGGTTCAGCACATCGAAGGCCACAGCCGTGTGCGGGTCTATGAGATAGTCGTATTTATGGTATACGGCGTCTATTACAAGCTTCGTTTTTGCGTCGTCGCAATAATTGGCCCAGAAGTGCTCTTCAAACCTGTTTTTGATTACCGGGGTAACGGTGTAGCTGCCGGCTTCCGAAAGTTCGGACATGTACTTTTTAATAAGTCCGTCTTCTCTTTCCGAAAATTCAAACAACAGGCGCTCAAGATTGCTCGAAATGAGTATGTCCATAGACGGCGAGATTGTTGTATAGAACTTGCGGTTTCTGTTATAAATGCCTGAATTGATAAAGTCCGTAAGCACGTTGTTTGAGTTTGAGGCGCAGATTAGCTTTCCTATCGGAATCCCCATCATCTTCGCGTAATAGGCTGCAAGGATGTTGCCGAAGTTGCCGGTAGGAACGCACACGTTCACCGTATCTCCCGCCGATATCCCGCCGGCCTTTACGAGATCGCAGTAAGCGGACACATAGTAAACAATCTGCGGAAGAAGCCTGCCCCAGTTTATCGAGTTCGCAGAAGAGAGGAAAAAGCCCCTTTGCGCAAGCTCCTCGCGAAGCTGTGCGTCGGAGAATATCTCCTTGACGCCGTTCTGGGCATCGTCGAAGTTGCCCTCGACCGCGCATACGCCGACGTTCTTTCCGCTCTGCGTAACCATCTGGAGCTTCTGTACGTCGGATACTCCGTCACGAGGATAGAAAACCAGGATCCTTGTCCTGTCTACATCGCGGAAACCCTCAAGCGCCGCTTTGCCGGTATCTCCGGAAGTTGCGACAAGAATACAGACATTCTTCTTCTCCATCTTCTTCTGGAGGGAGGCGGTCATCAGATGCGGGAGTATCTGCAGGGCCATATCCTTAAAAGCGCTTGTCGGGCCATGCCACAGCTCAAGGAAAAACGTATTTTTATCAACCGCGTGCAGCGGTGCGATTTCGGGCACATCGAAATTAATTGAGTTATAAGCCTTGTTTACAAAGGTGCCAATTTCAGACGCGGTGAACTCGTCCAAAAACGGAGTCATAACATATACGGCCCGCTGCTGATACGACATGTCGCACATGGATTTTACCGAATTTACGGAAAGTCTCGGCAAAATTTCCGGTACGAACAGGCCGCCGTCCCTTGCGAGGCCCTGTGAAATTGCGTCAGCCGCCGAAAATCTTAAGGTTTTGTTTCTTGTACTCAGGTAACGCATACCTCTTCCACCACTCTCATCAAATTATAATAAAAAATATTGTTTACAAGTGTTTCTTTATAGTTTAGCCGCAAAAGCGCATTATAAATCTTTTCCAAATCCTCAATTCCGTTTATTCCGTCAGGAAGGCTGTCGCAGCCGTCGAAATCGCAGCCGAGGGCTATGTTCTTTTCCCCGCCGAGTGATAAAAAGTGCTCTATATGTTCTATCACGGTAATTAATGTCGGTTCTCTGCCGAGAAAATCCGAATAAAGGTTTATGCCAGCGACCCCGCCGTTCTTTATTATTGCCGAAAACTGCTCGTCGGTGAGGTTCCGCCGGTGGGCGCAGACCGCGCGGGAATTTGAATGGCTAGCCATAACGGGTCTTAAAGCTATGTCTATTACGTTCCAGAACGCCGCATCCGGAAGATGCGAAACATCGACTATTACTCCGAGCTCGCCGCATCGGCGCACGAACGATACGCCAAGGTCGGTCAGGCCTTCCGCGCAGATAAGCTTGTTTGGGTTGTTCCATGTCAGATTTATCGCGCGGACGCCAAGCTCATACATTGCCTCAAGCTTTGAAACCTCACAGCCGATAAGCTCCGCCCCCTCTATCGAAAGAAATGCGGCTGTTTTGTTTGCCGCGGCGGCGGCTCTCGCGTCTCCGGCGGTTCTGCATAGAGTTATTTTGTCACTATACGCTGCAAATTCATCCACGAGGTTTTTATACTCGACCGGAATCTGGGACGAGTCCATCGCAAAAAGCGCGTAAAACTGCGCATAAGGAGAATACTTCATACCGCGCTTAAGATCGGTATGCCCCGGGTTTTCATAAAGTCCGTAACCTTTAAGGAGCATTTTGAATGCGGTATCGCAATGAGCGTCAAAAAGAGGCATTTTCATTGAAAAGCGTCCTCGATATGAATTATTTTTTCTTCCCCGTTATTTATATCTCCTGAAAAATATATTTCAACGACGTCGAACCTTGCACGCTTTTCGGTCTCGTTCTG
>JAJUHS010000098.1 GCA_029267755.1 Clostridiales bacterium | reverse complement strand
CTCCGCTGTGGTGCGAATGTACTCCTCGCCGACGGTGCGGAGCTGAAGAGAGCAGCCCGCGCCGCAGAAAGTGCAGACGGTGTCTGTGATAGTTTCGTCAAAGGGACCAGGCTGGGCGAGCTTCACCTTTTCGGTAAGAGCACCGACCGGGCAGGCGGATACGCACTGGCCGCACCTTACACAGTTTTCGACTTCTCCGAACGGTTTGCTGAATTCGGGCTGAACCGCGACGCCGTAGCCTCTTCCGATAAGGCCCAGGATTCCGAGACCCTGCACCTCCTGACAGATTCTTACGCAGCGCCCGCACATGATGCACTTGTTCGGGTCGCGCACGATGTATGGGTGGCTCTCGTCGATCGGGTGCTTGCTGATTTTGCCGGCAAAGGAGTCCTGCATGACGTTATAATCGGTTGCAAATTCGCGCAGCTTGCACTCGTTTACGTCCTTGCAGCCGCAGGACAGGCAGCGGGAAGCTTCAGCGATAGCCTGCTCCCTGGTGATGCCAAGCTCAACCTCCTTGAAATTATGTCTGCGCTGCTCTATTGTGAGCATGGGCATTTTGACTTTTTCCTTGCGCTCGACGTTTTCAAATTCGGAGGCATCGAGCTCAGAGTAATGCTTTGCCTTCGTGTGATTGTAATATTCTTTTTCGGGGACGATTTTCTCGCCCCTCATATATTTGTCCATTGAGTTTGCCGCAGCCTTGCCTGCCGCAATAGCCATTATGGCGGTCTTGGGGCCGGTTACGGCATCGCCTGCCGCGAAAACGCCCTCAAGGTTTGTAACACATGTCTTTTCGTCCGCCACAAGTCTTCCGCGGTTTACGGAAACCGAGCAGCCGTCCCCTACAAAGCTGAGGTCCTGAGTCTGGCCGATAGCCGAGATGACGTAGTCCACCTCAAAATCATACTCGGAACCGGCAACCTCATGCGGGGCGCGCCTTCCGGAGGAGTCCGGCTCTCCGAGCTCCATGCGGATAAGAGTTACTATTGTTTTGTTGCCTTCGGTTCTCACAGATTTCGGGTTGTTGAGAGTGTGGAACTCGACGCCCTCAAGCTCCGCTTCCTCGATTTCCATCTTGTCGGCCGGCATTTCAGCCATTGTGCGGCGATATACGAGGGTGACGGACGAAGCTCCCAGACGAAGGGCGGTGCGGGTGCAGTCCATGGCAGTGTTGCCGCCGCCGACGACCATGATCTTCTTTCCGTTAAAGTCGGGAGCCTTGCCCTCGGTAACGCTGCCGAGGAAGTCTACGCCGCGCAGAACGCCCTTGCAGCCATCCTCGCCGGGAACGCCGAGCGGCTGGCCTACTTGGGAGCCGACGGCGAGAAGTATGCTGTCAAAGCCGTCCTTTTTGAGGCTATCCAAGGTGATATCAGTGCCAAAGTTCGTGTTGTAAACGATCTTAACTCCGAGGGATTTAATAATTTCAACCTCGCGGTCAAGAGTTTCGCGGGGCATGCGGTAGGCGGGAATGCCGTAGCGAAGCATGCCGCCAGGGGCACTGTGGCGGTCGAATATAGTGACATCGTGTCCCATTGCCGCAAGGTACCAGGCGGCGGAAAGCCCCGCCGGACCCGCACCTATTATTGCGGCCTTTTTGCCGGTCGCGGGTGCTTTTACAGGCAGGTAGTGAACGTCCTTTTCAAGATCAAGGTCGGCAACATAGCGCTTGAGGTGATCTATCGCAACCGAGCCGTCGACGGCGTTTCTGCGGCACTCGGACTCGCAGGGGCGGGTGCAGATACGCCCGCAGACCACGGGAAGCGGGTTGCGATCCTTAATGAGTTTGAGAGCCTCTTCAAAGCGGCCGTTCGCAATATGGGCGATGTAGCCCTGAATGTCGATATGCGCCGGACAGGTGAGGGTGCAGGGCGCCTTGCAATCGCCGCGGTGCTGGGAAGCCAAAAGTTCAAGACAGACCTGGCGCGATTTTCTGACCGCTTCCGTATCTGTCCGTATTACCATGCCATCTGCGACTTCGGCTCCGCAGGCGAGCATAGTTCCGCGCGAGCCCTCAACCTCGACGCGGCAGAGCATGCAGGAGCCGAAAGGCTTCAGACGCTCGTCGTGGCAGAGAGTGGGGATAAAAACGCCGTTTTCGCGGCAGGCCTGAAGGATGGTCTGACCTGCCTTAGCGGTATAATCTTTTCCGTTAATATTAATGTTTATGTTCATTTTCCTGTCCTCCTCAGTCCACCGAAATCGCGCCAAACTTGCAGGAAGAAAGGCAGGTGCCGCATTTTGTGCACTTGGACTGATCTATTTTGTGGGCCGACTTCAGAACGCCCGATATAGCGCCGACGGGGCACTTCTTCGAGCAGGCCGTGCAGCCTATGCACTTTTCGGGGTTAATTTCATATTTGATGAGCGCCTTGCACTGATGCGCGGGGCACTTTTTGTCCTTGATATGCGCCTCGTACTCGTGGCGGAAATAGCGTATGGTTGTGAGAACCGGGTTCGGAGCCGTCTGGCCTAGTCCGCAGAGAGCGTTTCGCTTTATCTGGTCGGCAAGGAGCTCAAGCTTTTCAATGTCACCATCTACGCCCTCGCCCTTTGTGATGCGCTCGAGAATCTCAAGCATGCGCTTTGTTCCAATTTTGCAGAAGGTGCACTTGCCGCAGGATTCTGATTGCGTGAAGTTTAGGAAATACCGCGCGATATCGACCATGCAGTTGTCCTCGTCCATGACTATCATGCCGCCGGAGCCCATGATCGCTCCGGTAGCCGCAAGCGTATCGTAGTCTATTATCGTATCGACGTATTCGGCGGGTATGCAGCCGCCGGAGGGGCCGCCCATCTGTACGGCCTTAAAGGGCTTGCCGGAGGATGTTCCGCCGCCGATTCCAAATACAACGTCCCTTATTGTCGCTCCTATCGGAATTTCGACAAGACCGCCGTTCTTTATTTTGCCGGCGAGAGCAAAAACCTTGGTGCCCTTACTTTTTTCGGTGCCTATCGCCGCAAAGGCCGCAGCGCCGTTCCGGATTATCCAGCCTATGTTTGCCAGGGTTTCGACATTGTTTATGTTTGAGGGCTTGCCGAAAAGGCCCTTGTTTGCGGGATAGGGAGGACGCATTCGCGGCATTCCGCGGTGCCCCTCGATAGACTCTATAAGTGCGGTCTCCTCGCCGCAGACAAAGGCGCCGGCTCCCTGCTTAATATGCAGGTGGAAGCTGAAGCCCGTTCCGAGTATGTTGTCGCCGAGGAAGCCTCTTTCCTCAGCCTGCCTTATAGCGATTTCAAGGCGCTTTATCGCAATGGGGTACTCCGCTCTTGCGTAGATATATCCCTCGGAAGCCCCAATGGCATAACCGCCGATAGCAAGGCCCTCGATAACGCTGTGGGGGTCGCCCTCGAGAACGCTTCTGTCCATGAAAGCGCCGGGGTCGCCCTCGTCGGCGTTGCAGATTATATACTTCTGGTCGGAGACTGGAGCCGCCGCGAACTTCCATTTAAGACCCGTGGGAAAACCTGCGCCGCCGCGACCCTTTACGCCGGAGGCAAGAACCTCGGCCACGACTTCCTCCGGAGTCATGTTCTTAAGAGCCTTTTCAAGGCCCTTGTAGGCGTCCATCGCAAGAGCTTCGTCGAGGGATTCGGGGTTTATTTTTCCGCAACGGGAAAGGACGATTCGCTGCTGCTTGGTAATAAAATTGCTCTCTGCACCGGTTCCGTCGCTCTTCATTACGACGGACTCTTCGACGGCTTTGCCGCCCTTTATGTGCTTTTCGAAAATTTCCTTAGCCTTTTCCGGGCTAACTTCGCCGTAAATAGTGCTGAAGCCGCTGTCGTCTATTACTTCAACCATCGGCTCTTTATAGCACATGCCCATGCAACCGGTTTCGCCGACCTCAAGTTTTACGTCAGGATTCTGCTTTGCGAGATCCTCAAAAGTATCCCTTACTTTCAGGCCGCCCGAGGCGATGCCGCAGGAACCCAGTCCGATCATTATTTTCATTTCGCTTTACCCTCCTTGGCGTAAAAATCGCGTATGATCTGACGAACCTTTGCAGGGGTAAGGCGTCCGTAAGCCTCGTCGTCTATCATCATTACCGGGGCGAGCGAGCAGCAACCGAGACAGGCGACGGATTCAAGCGTAAACTCGCCGTCAGGAGTGGTGTCGCCTAACTTTATGCCAAGCTCGTCGCAGAGCGCCTCCGCGACGGTTTCCGCGCCGTTTACATGGCAGGCGGTGCCAAAGCAGACCTTAATAGAGTGCCTTCCGGAGGGCTTTAGCTTGAATTGGGAATAGAAGGTTGCGACACCCATGATCTGAGTGACGAAGATTCCGGTGCGCTCCGAAAGCCGCTTGATAATGTCCTCAGGCAGATAGCCGTAGGCGCCCTGAAGTTTCTGCAGGATAGGGATTAAGTCAGACTCCGTGCCTTTAAAACCGGACATTATGGCTTCAAAAGGCTCATAATACTTGCTGTCTTCCTTGCAGCAGCCGCACATTGGTATTCCTCCAAACCGATAAAAATACTATTTCTGATTCTGATCATAATTCAGAATATATGCTTATCAATTATACTTTAAATTCCTGTTGAATTCAATAAAAAAGCTTCTTAAATTACAAAAAAACAGTCATATGATGCTGCCCCGGACGTTGACAGAAGAATGAATAAGATGTAAAATGAAAACCAATAAGTTGTGTTTAAAAGGAGAATGCTTTATATGAAAAGAATTAAGACTCTTGAAACCCGCGATCTGAATAAGAGCCTTGCAAACGGCGGTTGCGGCGAATGCCAGACTTCATGCCAGTCGGCGTGCAAGACATCCTGCGGTGTGGCAAATCAAAAGTGTGAGAACAGCAATAAGCACTGATTTTTGAAAAATGCCGCCTGACGCACAACGTGCGGTCAAGCGGCTTTTTTATATCCGAGTTTTTTCTGGAAGGGAACCGAAAATGGTACATCAATTCAAAATGAACGGTTTTAACATAGTGCTGGACGTCTACAGCGGTGCGGTGCACTCCGTGGACGACCTTGCCTATGACATAATAGCTCTGTTTGAGTCAACTTCGGAGGACGAGATTGTGTCCCGCATGCTCGAAAAGTACAGGGACGACAAAGCGGTTAACGAGGAAGAAATTCGCGAGTGCATATCTGATGTTGAGGAGCTTAAGGCACAGGGAAAGCTTTTTACGGAGGACAACTGCTCCGAAAAGACCATGGATTTCAAAAAGCGCAATACCGAAATCAAAGCGCTCTGCCTCCATGTAGCGCATACCTGCAACCTTAACTGCGAGTACTGCTTTGCGAGCCAGGGAAAGTATAAGGGCGACCGCGCGCTCATGAGCTTTGAGGTAGGCAAGCAGGCGATCGACTTTCTGATAAAGAATTCGGGGAAAAGAGTAAACCTGGAGGTCGACTTCTTCGGCGGAGAGCCGCTGATGAACTGGGATGTCGTCAAGCAGATCGTGGCGTACGCGAGAAGTATAGAAAAAAAGCATAGCAAGAACTTCAGATTTACGCTAACCACAAACGGTGTACTCCTTGACGACGAGGTGATGGAGTTTGCAAACAGGGAAATGAACAACGTCGTTCTGAGCCTTGACGGCAGAAAGGAAGTCCATGACAGCCTTCGCAAAAACTATGCGGGCGAGGGAAGCTATGACATAATCGTTCCGAAGTTCCAGAAGTTTGTTGAGAGCCGTGGAGACAGGGAATACTATATCCGCGGCACATTTACGCATAACAATATCGATTTTACAAACGATATTTTTCACATGGCCGACCTGGGTTTTACTAAGCTCAGCATGGAGCCGGTAGTATGCTCGCCATCAGATCCTTACGCTCTGACGGAAGCCGATTTGCCCGAGCTTAAAAGGCAGTATGAAATCCTTGCCGAAGAGATGCTTAAACGGCAAAAGGAAGGCCGGGGCATAACCTTTTACCACTATATGATTGACCTTCAGCACGGGCCGTGCATTTATAAGCGCATTGCCGGCTGCGGCTCGGGAACCGAGTATCTCGCAGTAACGCCCTGGGGAGAGCTTTTTCCGTGTCACCAGTTTGTCGGAGACCCGAAGTACAGCATGGGCAATGTGTGGGACGGCGTTACAAATACCGCAATTCGGGACGAGTTTAAGCTCTGCAACGTCTATGCCCGCGAAAAGTGCCGCGACTGCTGGGCAAGGCTATATTGCTCCGGCGGCTGTGCCGCAAACGCTTATCATGCGACCGGCCACATAACCGGAGTATACGAATACGGCTGCGAGCTTTTCAGAAAGCGCATGGAGTGCGCGATAATGATGAAGGTCGCGGAATCAGAAATGGAATTAACATGAAAGAAGTGAAACAAAACCGTAAGCCTGATATCGTTTTCACCGCCTCGTCGGATTCGGGGCTTTTGGAGTGCGTCCAAAAGCAGCTTGAAGGCGTACCTAAGGGAAAGATAAAGTCATACCTAGAGCACAGGCAGATTTCGGTCGACGGTTTTGTGACGAGCAGGTTTGACTACCCTGTCAAAAACGGGCAGATTGTCAGAATAAGGCGGTCGGACACACCGGCGTCCGAGCTGGATATAATTTACGAGGACGATTATCTTTTGGCCGTAAACAAGCCCGCAGGGCTTTTGTCAGTAGCCTCGGACACCGAGAAGGAGAGGACGGCATATCGGATTCTGAAGGATTCCGGCAAGAGCCCGATTTTTGTCGTCCACAGACTCGATAAGGATACCTCCGGCGTTCTGCTTTTTGCCAAAAGCGCGGAGATTCGAGAAGAGCTTCAGAATAACTGGGAGCAGACTCCGCGCCGAGAGTATACCGCGGTCTGCGAGGGGATTTTTAAGGAAAAGCACGGACGATGTGACACAATTTTAAAGGAAACCTCGACGCATTATCTTTATTCAGTGCCTTACGGCGAGGGAAAGCGAGCGGTTACGAACTATGAGGTAATAGGTGAAAAGGGCGATTATTCGCTGCTTAAGATCTGGATAGAAACGGGGCGCAAGAACCAGATTCGCGTCCACATGAGCGAGCTTTCGCATCCTGTGGCTGGTGACAAGAAGTATGGCGCGAAGACCAATCCGCTCGGAAGGCTGGGGCTTCACGCTAATTTGCTTGAAATCATTCATCCGGTCACAAAAAAGCCGCTTGTTATTAAGGCAAAGGCTGATAAAAAGTTCAGGCTGCCAAAGACGGTGAAGAAAGGCTGAATCAAAAAGCGCTGCCCACAAAAACGGACAGCGCTTCAGACTTAAAAAAACTCCCTCGCAGGGAAATTTAAATCTATTTTTCCGGGAATTCACTTCTCGGAAAAATACCTCAGCCCGCGCAAATCGTGCGCGACCGGGGGTTTCGCGGCGCAAGCCGCGTATCTAGGGGGCATTGGATGCCCCCTAGAAGCTTGTCGAAAACACTT
>JAJUHS010000070.1 GCA_029267755.1 Clostridiales bacterium | reverse complement strand
TGAAGCTGTTATATACAAGCCTGAACTGTAAATACCTTTTTTGGTTGCCAATGTCATTTTTGTCGAAGAGCTCGGCAATAGAGCCTCCGCATGTAAAATCATACGCTAGCAGCGCAGCCGCGAGAACCACGAACAGGAAGGTTCCTATAACCTTGGTTTTACGGCTTTTTCCGGAAGCTATGACAAGCAGCGTGATAGCGGCCACCGCGGCAAACCCCAGCCTGTAGCCGCCCTGCCTGTTGGCCACCTGCAAGGTAAAAAAACTCAGGGCGAGGAGAAATACGGCAGCAATTCTTTTAAACGCGGAAAGCTTCCCGTCAAAGATATTCCAGATGCTGACCGCCTCCAGAATGAAGACTGCGGATTCGGCGGGGCTTAAAATGCTGCCGTTTATGTAAAAATCAAAGTTTGTAAACGGCCAGAAAAGCTTAAATTTGTATTTCGCACAAAAATAGGCAAACCCAACCATCAGTGAAATTGTTACAGAAGCTGCGTACAGCGACTTGCACAGAATATCCGTCGATATTTTTCTGCGAAAGACCATGACATAGAAAACAAGGTAGCAGAGCGTGCCGGCAAAATTGCGGACGATATAGCGCGGCTCGTTGCCGCGCAAAAGGCCGATGACGAGGCCGAAGGCCCATACGCACACCATGATCAGCGGAAAAAAATAAATTCTGTCCTTCTTTACCGCGTATCCTTCCTCTATTGGTTCCCTTAGCTTATTAAGCATCCCGGCCGCAGCCAAAAAGAGAATATACCAGTAATACAGGTAATCGGACTTTGACAGCGGAATACACAGTATCAAAAATAAAAGAATTCCCCATATGTATTTATCAGCTTTATAAAATCTGTCTTTCATAACCACCTGGCCCGTTTGCCGCCGGCAAACGGGATTTTCCTCTCAATTATTCATCACCGCATAAAAAGCTTTTTTGCACGCAAAAGCATAAAAAAGACCCGCTCCGCCATGTTTCGCAGGAAAAAAAGCAAACGATATCTTGTAAATACAATCTTGGCGTATTGAACTTCCTGCGAACCGAACTTCTGCTTATATGGTCTTACACCCACCATGTCAAAGACTGTACAGCCCTTGCCCCTCCAATATCGGATAGCTTGCCAGAGCATGTATTCGTTTGGGCGGTAATGCTGATATTTCCTGTAACTTGCCCCGCCCCAGAAGTAAAAGCACTTCCCGTATCCGGGAAAAATGGATGTCGCGATGCTTCTCCCCTCCGGATCCCTGACGCGAAGGCATAAGATGTTCCCGGTATTTCCAAGGTGCTTTAAAAGGGTTTTCACCTTCCGGCAACCGTAGGTTGGAACAAGCTTTTGCCTTGCGAAAACGTCCCGAAGCTGGTCAAAGTATTCCTCCGCGAATTCGTCGTTCGGCTCGGCGGCTTCGATTGACGCCCCGCGCCTTTCAAACTGGCGGATAAAATTCCTGCAATCCGTTTTCATCTGTTTGAAAAGCAAGGTGTCGTCCATGTCAATGCGAAGCTGGAGAGTACTTATCGGAACTACCTTAAAGCCTCTTTTTTTTGCTTCTTCCACGTCGAAATCGCGGTCGGTTATCTCCATATAGAGGCACCTTTCGGTGCTATAGAGGAATTCGACAAGTCCGGGAAGCGCCGACAGCTTTTCCTCGGGGTGCAGCATGTCGAGGCCCATATGGCAGGTGCTCCAGCCGTTGAACGGGCTGCCAACGATTTTTATGCCGAACATTCTGAAGCTCATGCCGGTAAAGTAGCCGCAAAAGCCATTTTCATCGGTTATCCTGACAAAAATGGGAGTTACGCCGGAATCCTCAGCCACAAATTCTATCCATTCCCTTGTCGTGAAGATTTTCTTCCCCGGAATGCCGTTATACTCGTCATAATCAAGGCGCTCAAACTCAATTTTTTCAAAATAATATCCGCCGCTCATAAACTTATTACCACTGTCTTCCCATCATATTTCACAGTGCTCTGAGGCGTTAGCAAAATGTTTTTCATACTGCCTGCCGGAAACTGCATGTTTCCGAACTGAAACAAGGCCATCGGCCAGATATCCTTTTTATATCTTGCCGTTTCTTTAAAGCCGTTTTCAATATTGCCACAGATCAGATGCGTATAGCGGTCGCTCACCCCCGGCCCGGGCTTGCGTGCAAACAGATACCTCAAACTGCCGAGTCTGCTGTCCGGCTCGACGGACGTTGCAAACAGGTAGAAAACCTTACCGTCCTCAGCCCTAGCACTTGCGCCGTATATGCACGGCCCGGGAATCGGACAAATCAGCTTGCTGCTCCAGCCGTCGCCGTCCTCATATGCCAGATAAATCCCGTTTTCTTCCAAAGGCGTATCCGTAGCGTATAGTATCCCGATCTCCATCGGAAAAGCAACGCAGGCGCGGCACTTCTGGGAGCCTTTGAGTATAGGTTCAATTCCGGAAAAGCCGCTTTTCAGGCTCCATATTCCCGACTCCCCGTCGCTGTCGCCCGTGAGTATAATAAGCTGCGAACGAAAAGTATCTGCGACAATGCCGTGAATATGCTTTACATGCCCTGCCGGAAAGGAAAAAGCTTTTTTCCATCCATCAAGCGTCCTTGCCCACACCGAGGCCTCCTCGGCCTTCGGATTCCCCCAGTAGTCGCCGAAGCATACGCAGTCCGGAAAGCCTTTTAAGTCGCGGATTTGGCAGAATGACAAGGTATCGTGCATTCCCCCCCTAAATTTCAGCTCCGGTGTCAGCGAGCCGTTCTTCGCGTCGCAGCGAATCACCCTGCCTCCGCAGGAGATCAGCGCCCCATTTTCACATGCCGCCGCGCATCGAGGTTCAAGGCGCATCAGCCTTTCGAACAGGCGGGATTTCGAAAGCAGGTGCTTGACGCCGGAAAACAGGCGTATTTTGCGTTCCTTCTCCCCCGCATTCCGGACATACAGGCTGCCTTTCCGGTAACCAATGTAAAAATCCTTTTTTTCATCCGCATATAGGATTTTGCGCTTGCTGAATACTCTCTCGCCGGCTTTCCCAAAGCCGTCCATGATTGCGCGGTAAGACACTCCGACGCTATAATTTTTGCAAAGGTATTCGTATGCGGCCTTTCCGAAACGTCTGACCGCATCCTCCGATGCGCAAATTTCGTTTACCAGACCTACAAAGCCATCGGAGTCATTGCTTTCGCACCACCAACCGAAGCTGCCCCCCTCTATTGCCTCTCCGAGGTCGGTATTCCTGTCCGTGCAGGCCAGAACCGGCAGCTTTGCCTGCATATAGCTTAAGAGCCTGCTCGGAAAATTTGGGACGGTGAACCTATGGTCGAGAAATATGAGCCCGACGTCGCAGGCGGCTGTGAGGCGCTCATACTCGTCCCTCAAAAGCGAGCTTAAAAAACCGACATGCGGCGGCTTTTCCTCGCGCACATACTTTTCAATTCTCCATGCTTCGGTCCCGGAACCGACTATAAGGAAAAAAGCCCTTTCGGAGATATCCTTCGAACGTAGGCAGCCGATAATAAACGGAACGTCCTGAGGCCTTCCAAGATTGCCGCCGTAAACAAAAACAATCTTATCCTGCGGAATTCCGTATTTTTCCCTGAGGTTTCGCCTTTCCTCCGCCGTCAGCTCAGTATCGCAGACTTCTATGCTGTTGGGACATACGCCGACTTTCGGAGGCCTTATTTCAGGGTTGTTTTTTATAATATATTCCGCGTTTAAGCGGGACATGCACCCTATGCGGTCGGACAGGGCGTATAATTTTCTTTCCTTTCTTCTGAAATACCGGTACAGAAGCCCTCTCAGACCGCTTTTCTTCAGCATCCCGAGATCAGCGGAATTTTGGGGGAAAATATCCTTCAGCATAAGATAGGTTTCGGCTCCGTCGCGCTTTTTTATAAAGGCTATCGTGCCCGCGAGCGTGACCGGCGGTGTGGAGTACAGAACCAGATCAAATATGACGTCTGAAAAGTAACGTTTAACGGCTTTTTTGAACTGGCTTTCAAGCAAGACTGTGGATATTCCCTTTTCGATGATATTGGTCTTTTGGATGTTGCCGATACGCACCTTGAGGATTTTGCAGTTTTCCTCCTCCAGAAGCTGCGTTGTTTTGCCAAAGCGGCGTTCAAACGGGGACACGATGAAAACGCGGTGCCCATTCCTTTCAAACTCCCTAAGCAGATCCTGATAAATACCGCGCTCCAAGATACTGCGAATGTCGGCCAATGTGACGAAAAGTACGTTCATACGGTTATCACCTATACTCAGGAAAGTAATTTTGCCTGTAAGAGCCTGCGTTTTTCGCGGCCTGACACAGCTTTTCATAAACCTTCTCGTTAAAAACGGCTTTTCCGGTACAAAAAGCTTTGAGGTTCCTGTCCGTGCGCCCGAAGCTGCGCTTGAATCTATAAAGGCTGTCGTTTTTATCCGGAGACAGTCCCCCGCCCAGATGCAGCCACTTAAGCCCCCGTGCCCGTCCTAAATCCGCCGCCGTCTTTAAAATCAGATTGTTGGCCGAATAAGAATAAAAATCCGGATGTGTCGCGGAAAGGTGATAGTGCATATACGCATCCCCAAGGATAAAAAGGGACGAGGATACGACCTTATCCTCAATATAGGCGTTTATAAGAAGCGTCCCGGCGGGAAAAGCACGCTTAAGCTCCAGAAAGTAGCTCAGCGGAAAAAGATAATAGTCAGACGCGCCGTTCCTTTTCATTGTAAGGGTATACAACTCAAAGAAGGCGTAAATGCCTTTGCAGTCCTCGTCTGCCCTGACCGTTACGCCCTTGTTAATCGCCTTGCGTATCATGTTGCGGCAGTCCGCAGTGAACTGCACCTCCATGTAAGCGCCGTCCTCCAGATCGACGGCTATGGTATTTCGGTTAAAGCTCACTGCATATATGCCGCTCCAGTCATCGGCGTTCTCAACGAGGGGATGAAAGCGCACGAACTCGCAGACTATTCCTTCCGCCAGACAGTAATCCCTTCTAGCCGCGGCATACTCCGACGCAAGCTTTTTTCTGTCCACGACCGCCTCCGAAATGGGGCCGCCATAACCGTATGGCGTTACTGCATCGAAGTACCGAACACCGTCCACAAGCCATGGAACCGGCCTTTTGATAAATGTGTTTTTTACTTTCCCGTTTGCGGATTCAAATAAAAACGTAGTGCAGGCTCCCCCGTCGATGCCCTCGTAGAGCCTGCCGTAAGCCGGATCAAAGTAGATGTCGCTCATCTCGAAAATTCCTTATCATATCAAAAGTATGCTCCTCATTCATCTTATGTTCTTATACATCTGATATCTTTCCTTCAGGTATCCTGCTTTCTTATAAAAAGCCACGGCTCCCTCATTTGATGCCGTAACCATCAGATCGAGCCCGGCGAAGCCGTTGGCTGCCGCATATTCTTCGGCTTTTTCCAGCAGAAGGCTTCCGATTCCTTTGCGGCGGCAATGCCTCGCCGTCCCAAGATCCGCCACATGGAGTCTCCGGTCGGCAAATCTCCATATTTCATGGCACCATATCCAGCCAAGCAGCGCTCCGTCTTCCATGGCGAGGAAAATAACGGCCGAGCCGTCTTTCAGAAATTTCTCTATATCCCTGCACTTTTTGTGGCCATATCGGGGATCGATATGGTTATCCGGAAAACTGACTGCCGCGTTTTCGTTCAGCAGAGCCGCTATTTCTTCCCGCCATCTGCCGAATTCGTCATAGGTTAGTCTAACGGTTTGCATCTTGTCCTCGCCTCTCTTGATCCAAGTCGGCGATTGCATACCTTCCCGCCTCTGCAACATCCTTACGTTCAAGGACCTTCTTTATAGTCAATAGGATAATCTTTATGTCATTAAGGAAAGACAGGTTTTCAACATACCTGACATCAGCGGCCAGTCTTTCATTCCAGCGCAGATTGTTTCGCCCGTTTACCTGCGCCAGCCCGGTCAGGCCGGGCCTGACGCTGTGTCTTAAACGTTCTTTGTCTGTGTAATACGGCAGGTATCTGACCAACAATGGCCGCGGCCCCACGAAAGACATGTCGCCTTTGCAAATATTCAGAAGTTCCGGCAACTCATCAAGAGAGGTGGAGCGCAAAAACTTTCCAAGTTTGCTGACGCGTTTTGAATCCGGCAGTGGTTCGCCGTCCGGCCCGGTTTCGTTCGACATGGAACGGAATTTGTACATTACAAAAGTCTTTTCGTCCTTTCCTATTCGCTCCTGTGAAAAGAGCACAGGCTTTCCCATTCCGAACCTTACCAGCAGCGAAACCGCCAGCAATATCGGGGACAGCACGATGAGCGCCGCGATCGAGCAGCATATATCAAGAGAGCGCTTTATGTATCTGAAATAGAAACCTTCCTTACCCTTCTTCAAGAAGCATACCCCTGACTATGCCGCAGATATGACCCTGTTCTTCCTCCGTCATCTTAATGTCGCTCGGAAGGCACAAGCCTCGCTCAAAAATATCGCGACCGTTATCGCCATCTGCGCTTATGAAATCGTTGCTTCTAAAAACCGGCTGGAGGTGCATAGGTTTCCAGATAGGCCGGGCCTCGATATTGTCTTTCTCCAACTTCTCCATTATTTCGAGAGGTTTTACCTTGCACCCCTTATCGAGAAGGATACATGAGAGCCAGAAATTCGGCTCCGAATACTTCGGATATGGGCTCATTGTGAGAGGAAGCCCGTTAAAAGCCGTTTTATAGCGCTCGTAAACAGCTTTTTTCAGTCTTCGGTGCTCGTCAAGGTGCAGAAGCTGTCCCCGCCCTATTCCGGCGACGATATTGCTCATACGGTAGTTGTAGCCTATCTCCTCGTGCTGATACCATGGCGCGTTCTCGCGCGACTGCGTCGCCCAGAAGCGAGCCTTTTTTATTGCTTCTTCGTCGTCGCTTAATAGCATGCCGCCTCCGGAGGTCGTGATTATTTTATTGCCGTTGAAGGATAGTACGGAGTACTTTCCGAAGCTGCCCATCTGTCGGCCCTTATATGTGGACGACAGGCTCTCCGCCGCGTCCTCAATAAGTGCCGCACCGTGCGCGTCGCAGACAGCCTTTATCTCATCCATTTTTCCGGGAATCCCGTAAAGGCTGGCTGCGATCACGGCTTTACAATTTGGATACTTTTCAAACGCTTTTTCAAGCGCGCGCGGATCCATATTCCAGCTTTCGCGCTCGGAATCGATGAAGACCTGAATACCCCTTTCGTAGGACACCGAATTCGCGGTTGCCGAAAATGTCAGATCGGAGCAAAACACCACGTCGCCCGACTTCACACCCGCCAGCTTGACCGCAAGGTGCAGAGCCGCGGTGCCTGACACAAGAGCTGCGGCGGCTTTAACGCCGATATAGGCCGAAACTTCCCTTTCGAAGCGGTCTACGTTCGGCCCCAACGGGGCAACCCAATTGGAGTCGAAAGCTTCCTGTATGTACATATGTTCTTCGCCATGCATTGTCGGTGAAGACAGGTATATCCTTTTCGTTCCCATGTTTCCCCTCACAAAAGCATAATTTTGCCGGTTGTATAAAGCATATTCGTGTGTGCCTTAGTTATGACTCGTTTTTTACGGTACTTCGGCTATATCCGGAACTTTGCCCGTCATACTGAGCCCGTATCGGGCATACAAAAAACGCCCCCGGCTCGCGCGGTTGCGCAGCCAGGGGCGTTTTTAAAAAATTACCTTTTTATTTGTATATACCGTAATTGTTCTTCGAGCTTCGTTTGACCAGATACATCGACTTGTCTGCATTTTGCAAAAGCGCTTCTACGCTTTCGCCATCCTTGGGAAACACGCTGAAACCTATGCTGGCTTTGATCTGTACGGATACTCCCTCAAGCTCGATATCCGTCTTAAAGATACTGAGCAGCAAATCTCCCGCCGACTCTATATCGTTCTCTTCTCCGACCTTTGGCAGAACAATAGCAAATTCATCCCCGCCTATCCTTGAAACGATATCCGATTCAGGCAAAACCTCTCTCAACCTTTCCGCGACAACATACAGCACCTTATCGCCGACAGCGTGTCCATATGTATCGTTGATTGGTTTAAAATTGTCCAAATCCAGGAACGCCACCGTAAGCTTATCCCCTCGCATTCTTGAAAGCGCCAGCTCCTGTGAAAACAAAATCTGAAAATACTTTCTGTTCGGAAGCCCGGTCAGCGGGTCGTGGAGGGCCGCGTGCCTTATTATCTCCTCAGCAAGAGCTCTTTCGGTAATATCATATATCTGCAAAAGCCAGCCCATGGGAATGCCTTTCTGGCTCTTCAGCCTGGTAAGAGAAATCTCATAGTAAAAGCGGCTCTCACCGATCTTATACGAGATTTCGCGAACAGTGTCGTATCCGGCTTCTATTATATCCGTAAGTTCGGGTATTCCGCCGAGCTCGTCTTTCACATTCTTTCCGATAATGCTTTTGGTCTTAATGTCAAGCATTTTCTGCGCCGCAGGGTTGATATCAAGAAGCCTGCCCTTTACATCCAATACTAACATTCCGGCTTTCATTTCCTGAATTACTAAGGAGCGAGCTATCGGAACGATTTCAAAAATATGATAATAGAAAATACCGAAGGTAATTATCAATGCCGAAATACCGAAAAACGCCGGGGTTATGTCAACATTCAAAGGACTGAGGCCCGCAAGCTGTATAAGGTTCGCAGCCGCCGGGAAAATGATCGCCGCTATCAGCAGCAAAATCTGTTTGCGGTAAAAGGAGGACATTTTTTCATTGAACGCTTTAACAAGATTAACCGTTATCAATATGGTAACACAATAGTTGTAAGCGGCAAAAATCCAAAACAGCGGGCCGTAGGTTTTGCCTATGGTCGGAAAAGGGCCTGACAGATCCAAAAATACGTTTCTTCTTATAAGCGAATCGTTTGTCCAAACCAAAACGTTTATGACAATCGGGACGATAAGGAGCGCAAGCTGCAGCCACCTTATGCGCAGTGCCGATTCGCGCCTT
Organism: Clostridiales bacterium; assembly: GCA_029267755.1. Classification (GTDB taxonomy): domain Bacteria; phylum Bacillota; class Clostridia; order Oscillospirales; family Oscillospiraceae; genus DUPK01. Next base: position 1,505 of record JAJUHS010000070.1, on the reverse strand, counting down.
GTAAATTGCAATGTGAAATAAAAGTATGAGAAGGTTATGAGCATTATTGGTATGTATTGTATGTTTGCCCATATGATTTTAGTTTTCAGATCCAAGGCGGCAATTTCAAGCCCCTGAGCCGCCACCCATACTCCGATTAAAAACAACGTCAGCCGCAGAAAAAGCGCGCCGAGTACGGGCCGTTTTATAAACGTATATACTATCAGCATTACTATAAGGACAAGCAGGAAAAACGATATGGACAGATAAGACACAAATTGATAGCCGATTATCCCTCACCCGCTTCTCCACAGTTGATTTTCCAATATTATAAATGCTTATAAATTTTTTTGCAAAATATTTTTTAAATTTATTAAAAACTGCAATATAAAGCTTATTGGCGGTGATAAAATTGCTTTTTAATTCATTCTCTTTCCCTTTTTGGATAAAACAATAGCTTTGAAGTATTTTTTCAAAGCTATTGTCAGCAATATCCATCATTTTCCGCTGTCGCCGTAGTTTGAAAGCACTCTCGCCGAGGGGTCGTTTACGTTGCAGCCCTCCCAGTCCCTGTTCGGCATCCAGAAATCCTTAACCATCTCAGCCTGCCCCGGGTAGTACTTTTCAAACAGGTCACGGTACAGGAGGGATTCCTTGGTGAAGGGTTTAGCAAAGGAGTACTTTTCTCTGCCCGCCTCATATTCTTCGTCGGTATACAGTTTTTCGGCGTATTCCTTAAGGTAGTCTACCATCGAGTGCCCCATCGCGTCGCTGAAGGCCGCCTTTTCGCGGTAAAGGATGCCGTTCGGCAGATAGTCGCCTTCAAACGCGCGCCGCAGCAGGTACTTGCCCTTGTTGTAGACGTTCATTTTTTTTGCGGGGTCTATCGACATGACGTACTTAACAAAATCCAAGTCGCCGAACGGGACTCTCGCTTCAAGCGAGTTTACGGAAATACAGCGGTCGGCGCGGAGCACGTCGTACATATAAAGCTCGCGAAGGCGCTTTTCGGCTTCCTTTTGGAACTCCTCCGCGCTCGGCGCGAAGTCCGTATACTTGTATCCGAATATTTCATCGGAAATCTCGCCGGTCAGAAGCACGCGTATTCCCGTGTTTTCGTGGATGTACTTGCAGACCATGTACATGCCGACGCTGGCTCGTATGGTTGTAATATCATAGGTACCGAGTATGCTCACGACGGTTTCCAGAACGTCCAGAACGTCTTCTTTTGTAATGATGACCTCGGTATGGTCGCTCTTAATATAATCCGCGACCTCCTTAGCATACTTAAGATCGATAGCATCGGTGCTCATGCCGATTGCAAATGTTTTAATCGGCTTGCTCTGAGCCTTCGCGGCAACCGAGCAAACAAGCGAGCTGTCAAGCCCGCCGCTGAGCAGAAAGCCTACGGGAGCGTCCGCGTCTAACCTCTTTTCTATTCCGGCGACGAGTTTTTTTCTGATGTTCATGCAGATTGTATCAATATCGTCATAGCAGACGGCTTCGACATTCGCTATGTCGCGATA
>JAJUHS010000159.1 GCA_029267755.1 Clostridiales bacterium | reverse complement strand
AGATGCCCTATGCCGGTTGATAGATTACGGGAATCGACGACGAATACGTTTGAAAGCTCCTGCGCGGCTATACAGGCGTTCTGGTAGCAGGCGGACATGTCGCTGCTTATGGTAAAATGTATAACAGCCTCATGGTTCTTAAGCGCCTCGGTAAAGCACTGAGTATACTCCTCTATGTTTACCGCCGCGGTTTTACAAATTCCGGCCCCGCTCTCCACATATGCGAAGATGTCTTCGGGAGTAATTTCCACTCCGTCCTTCAGGGATTCCTCTCCCTTTATAATTCCCAGGGGAGTTATGGTAATATCATATTTTTCAATCAGCTCCGGCGAAAGGTCGCAGGTGCTGTCGGCAGTAATCTTTATGGACATGGACGGTTTCCTTTCTCTTTCTTGATGTATAAAGACACGTTTAGTATATTACCATATTTTTTTTTAAAAAGAAATACCTGTTTTATTGTCCCCCTCAACTTAGCATAACAAAACCATAAAATTAACAAAAAATATACAAGATTGAACAATGTATTTATATTAATATACACATATATTCCCTTTTTTATCGATATCTGCATATCGACTTTGTCTTGAAAAGGCCTTTCCCGGCAACAACAGGCTCAGAAACTCTTTTTCTTGGCTTAACTTATGAACTGTTTTTTGACAAAAGCCAGTCTTTATGCTGCTTTTTCATATGTTTTGTTGTTAATCCGTGCGGGTAATTGTTTGATTTTACTATATACATAGGGGGTGATAATGAGTTAAAATAATCTGGACAGTCCATTTTGGAAAGCATATTTATACAAAAAAACAGTAAAAGTTTAAGAGGTGAATCCGTTGTCTATTCCATTTTGGGGAGGTATCCATCCGCATGACGAGAAGTCTGCCACCGCAGGCGTATCAAGCCGTCCGCTTGCACCTCCATCCCAGGTCGTAATTCCCATGTCCCTCCATATAGGGGCACCCTGCGCGCCAACCGTAAAAGTCGGCGATACCGTTAAAATGGGCCAGAAGATCGGCGATTCGGAGGCTCCGGTTTCCGCTCCGATCCACGCTTCCGTTTCAGGCAAGGTGGTTGCCGTCGAACCGCGGCTGCACCCGAACGGAAGCAAAGTGATGTCTGTCGTTATTGAGAACGACGGACTCGACGCATTGGATGCAAACATCGTGCCGCACAAGGAATTTTTGGACAACCCCGGCGAGCTCATACGCATTATCCGTGAGGCCGGAATAGTAGGAATGGGAGGAGCCACCTTCCCCACCGCTTTTAAAATAACCTCAAGCCTTAACAAGGTCGACACGGTTATTATCAACGCCGCGGAGTGCGAGCCCTTTATTACCTCAGACCATCGCACCATGCTTGAACATTCCGATGAAGTCATCGAGGGAATACGCATACTCAGGAAAATATTCGGAAGGCCTCTCGCCTACGTCGGGATCGAGAAGAATAAGCCCGACGCGATCAGCCTTCTGAGTGAAAAAAGCGGAAACGATATCAAGATTGTTCCTCTGAGGACGCGTTACCCGCAGGGCGCGGAAAAGCAGCTTATACAGTCGATTACCGGACGCGAGGTGCCGCCCGGAGGGCTGCCTGCCGACGTAAAGTGCGTCGTCTTCAACCTGTTTACCGCCTATTCGGTCTACCGTGCGGTTTATGAGGGCATGCCCGCCATAGAGCGTGTCGTCACCGTTGCTGGTGATTGCGTCGCCGCCCCCGGGAACTTTATCTGCCGTATAGGGACACCTATCGAGAACGTTTTCAACGCCGCCGGCGGCTTCAAGACGCAGCCCTCGAAGATTTTGATGGGCGGCCCGATGATGGGCAATGCGCAGTTCGACCTCTCGGCTCCAGTGATCAAGGGCACAAATGCCCTTCTCGCTTTTTCCGGCAAGGAGGATAAGACTGTAGAAAACCCGACCTGCATTCGCTGCGGAAAATGCGCCGAGGTCTGCCCTATGCGCCTGGTGCCTATGTATATGCATATGTACGAGCGCAAAAACGATCTTGAATACCTTGAAAAGCTCCATGTCACAGACTGCATTGAATGCGGTGCGTGCACATACATCTGCCCCGGAAGGCTCCACCTTACGCAGTCTTTCAGGACAGGCAAAGCAAAGCTTAACGCCGAAAAGGCCAGAAAGCAGGCTGCCGAAAAAGCCGCGAAGGAGGCGGAGAACAAATGAACAGCGAAAACAAATTTATAGTTTCGTCTTCGCCTCACATCAGGTCGGGCGAAGATACGCGCAGCATAATGCTTGATGTTATCATATCCCTTATGCCTGCGCTCATAGCCGCGGTCTTTATTTTCGGGCTGAGAGCTCTGGCCGTTACTCTGGTTTCAGCAGCCGCCTGCGTTTTCTTTGAGTGGGGTTACAGAAAGCTTCTCAAAAAGAACTCCACCATCAACGACCTGTCGGCGGTCGTGACCGGAATTCTTCTGGCGTTTTGCCTCCCCGTCGGAGTTCCATACTGGATTCCCGTCATCGGCGCTTTCTTTGCGATAGTAATTGTAAAGCAGCTCTACGGCGGCATCGGCAAAAACTTCCTGAACCCGGCGCTCGCGGCAAGGGCATTTCTCTTTTCGTGGCCCGT
>JAJUHS010000162.1 GCA_029267755.1 Clostridiales bacterium | reverse complement strand
AAAGCCTTCGCTCATCGGCGCATTGTTTGAAAGGTAAGTACCTTGAATGGGATTTCCATTAACATCAATTCCTTTAATACTACAAACAGTGCGTGGCCATGTTACATAGCGTGCAATGCCATACCTTTCCCATTCTTCGTCACCGGGATGGAGACCTTTTTTAGTCAGAGTTTTTGCTTCATCCTCCGAAACTTCATTGTTAGTAACCAAAATACAGCGGCGACAACCACCATCTATTGCATTTAAAAGATTGACAGCGTGTAATGTTGTACCTGACCCTGCAAAAAAATCTAATATGAGAGCGTTTTTGTTTAAGTTTATAACACTCAAAGCATCTTGTACCGCATACAACGATTTTGGATAGGGAAATTTTCTATCCACCAATATTTTTGCCAACAATTTTGATCCGTGCCATCCTGCATTGTGAGATGTTTTATTCCATACTGTTTTTGGTGCCCGCAACGATCCACCAAATTTTTCGACAAGTTGTGCAGCCCCCGAAGCATCAATACTTTCTACAATGATTTCTCCTTTTTCAATCCGTTTTTCTGTTCCCTCGTTTACTGTCAAAACAGACCAACCGACTTCTTTTCTCGAAGTTTTCCCAAGACGTAAAAGCCCTTTGCTTAATCTGCGCCGCGCAACTTCAACCCCTGTACGCCAACGAGCCTCACGGCCATCAGCAGTCATTGGCCATATCGCCAATTGCCCATCTGGAGCAACAACACTTTCCTTGGGTACTCCCAAAGGTATGGGATCTCCAATAGATTCGATTTTCCCCTTATTTGAGTCAATAAATATAGGATAAAACAGATTTTTAGAATTTTCTCGTAAATTTCCCTTGCCTGTCCTGACAAACTGAAACCATAGTTGACTTTTTGTGGCCGATAGACCTTCATTTAACATATCGTCCTCAGATTTGACAACCTCTGCATTTCCTAAAAACACAAAGAAAAGATACTCTTCAGCACGTGAAAACAAGCCGTCACGTGTTGAGCCTTGGCTACTAATGACACTGGTAACCATTTGAATTCTTGCTTCCGGGAACAACTCCTCTAATAAACATCCAAGATGGAGATATTCTTTTTCATCTATAGTACAAATCAGCACAGAACAATTAGGATTTAAAACCCTTTTTGCTATTAGCAACCGCTTCTTCATCATAGAAAGCCACTTGCTATGCCGGTAAGCATCATTGGAGTCCACATAGTCGTTGTTATATTTCCAATCCCTTGCTCCGGTATTATAAGGAGGATCAATGTATATGCAATCTACTTTTCCCTCATACAGGTATTCCAAAAGCTGAAGAGCGTGGTAGTTATCCGCTTCAATAAGCGTGTGCCACAGGCTGTCACCCGGTGCATTTTCCACTTTAGCAATGGATTCAAGTGACGGAAAAATAGGATCGCCGAAATGTGCCACAGAAACAAGCTCACATACAGGCATAGTCGTTATTTCGGATGTAATCTTGTTCTCGCAGACAGCAGTTTCACCGTCAATTTCTTTTACTATGTAGAGCTCATTCATTTTGCCGATTTTGCGGGCAACGGTAGAGCCGGATTTTACGGGCACCCCATAAAGCGCGGTGCATTCCGGAATATGCTCTTCAAACACTAAACCAAACTTTTTGTTTTTACTGATAAGGTTTACTTCCTCCGTCAGCCGCTCACGCAGCATCGGATCGCTAATTTGCCGTAATAGATCATTAATAGCCGCCATATGAATTTATCTCCTATTCTTTTCCTTTTTCCTGTTCGGTTTTCGCAGAACTCTTTGATTCCGACTTGGCTTCGTCTTTAGAATTCAGAGCACTTTGTCGGCTCCATGACTTACCGAACAGCTCGTTCCCTACAGATAAACGAAGGACTGCCGCTTCGTCAAGCATCTTATAGGTGTTAGGTGTATAAGTATCCGCCTTATCAAAGGCAATAAATATTTGTTTGCCAACTTTGGCACTTTCTCGGTACAGCCGGAGTATTTGCTCAAAATCAGCATCCTCTATGCGTTTAACAATACTTGAATCGTGGATTAACACAGGAAGGGGAGTCAATGCCAGCATGCTCAAGTCATAAACTACAAGACTTTTGAATGCCGTTCCCTCGCTCTTATCATCTGGGGTTTCAAAATCGTAAGTCTTATCCGGATTCAGCGTCAATTGGGGAGACGTTCTTTCGCCTCCCGTAATTATATCATTAATGCGTTTCATTTCCGCATTCACTTCCGCCTGAGCCGCAGCAAGGGCCTCCTCCTGGCGTTTTCGGAGATTCGCCAACAGATGCTCTATCTCCTTACGCTTTTCCATTTGTTCCAATTCGCTTTTTAGTGTCTCGTTT
>JAJUHS010000107.1 GCA_029267755.1 Clostridiales bacterium | reverse complement strand
CTCGGCTGAAAACAGAGCCTCCATCTCGGAGCGCGTCAGGCGCTTTGCCGAGACTGTGATATTATCGGCCTGCGGCACTAGAGCTTCGCCATATTCTGTGGCGACGCATACATAAACCTTAAGGCGTGTCTCCTTGAGATACTCGACCAGCCTTCTGCCCTCCGTTGTTCCGGCGAAAACACATATGTCATACATCTCGGTACCCCCTCGGAGTTACCATCTTGTCCCCAATCCGTTTTGTTTTTGCGTTGCCTATAAACACAGTGGTAAACATATCGGCCTTATAGTCTCTCAGCTCTTTGAGAGTCATTATCTGATTGCTTTCCCCGCTTCTGCCGATATTGCGCACGATGCCGCAGACGCGAGTTTCCTCCGCGTACTTCAAAACAATGTCGCATGCTTGCCGCAAATAGTCTTCACGCTTAATGCTCGAAGGATTGTACAGCACAATTGAGAGGCCGGCCTTCGCGGCACACTCTAGCCTTAATTCAATGTCAGATTTATCCGTCAACAGGTCGCTCAGGCTGATGACAGCGAAGTCATGCGTAAGTGGCGCGCCAAGCACGGCGGCTCCCGAGCAGGCTGCCGTAAGCCCGCCTACCACCTCTATCTCAGGTTCGTTCCTTTCGCCCCTCAGTTCAAACAAAAGTCCCGCCATACCATAAATCCCAGCGTCGCCGCTGCATATTACGGCTGTTTTTTTTCCGCTCTCCGCCATCCCGAGGGCGTAGCGGCAGCGCTCCGTCTCTCCGCGCATCGGCGTAGAATAGTATTCCTTGTCTGGAAAATACGGACGGATAATGTCAATATAAACATTATAGCCTACAATCAGGTCGCAACCGCCAAGGGCCTTCACCGTGCGTATCGTCATATCCTCATAGGATCCCGGCCCTATGCCCACCACATATAACTTAGCCAAAGCGCACCTCCCAAAATCCTTGTGCAACCGCAACGGTTACACCGTCGTGCACGATCTTCGGAACGATAAGCTCGTTCCCGCCGAAAACGGCGCTGCGTTCGCAGACGTTGTCCGTTCCGACCGTTTTTTTTACAAATTCCGAAAAAGAAAAGCTTCCCACGATACTCTCCAGCTCTTCCGGAGTATGGAACGAAACCGGCAGGTTGTGCTTGCCGCAGAATTCAAGCAGCCCTTCCTCGTCTGACTTCAAGGTTACGGACGCTACGGCCCTCACTGCTCTAAAATCCAATCCTCCAAGCTCAAACGCCTCGGTTACCGCCTCTTCAATTTTTTCGCATGATGCTCCCCGCCTGCAACCCAAGCCGACCGTCAGCACTTTCGGTATGATAAGCAGCGTATCTTTGAATGGCCTGCGCTTTCTCACCGAAACACAGATGCCGATTTCGCCGTCGCCCCTGCGAAGCCCTTCCGGCAGAGTTCCGGTTATCGGTACGTCGGCACAGATCGGAACATCTTCTTCAAGTATTGCTGCCGAAACGCGCTTCGCGGCCTCCATACATCCGATTACGAACCCGTTTTCCGCCGCCCACGCGTCCACCGAAAACCTGCCGTTCACATCTGTCGCAGTGGTTACAACCGGTATTGCGCCTATGCCTTCCGCAATTAAGTTTGCGAGTCTGTTTCCCCCGCCAATATGCCCGGAGAGCAATGAAATTGCGAATTTTCCGCACTCGTCCACACATATTACTGCCGGATCCACCGTTTTGCTTTTTATATACGGAGCAATAGATCGAACCGCAATTCCGCAGGCTCCGATAAAAACGAGCGCTTCCGAGCCGCCCTTAATTACGGCGCCGGTAAAGGCGCGCAAGCTTCCGCTAATCGCGCTTGTGCCGTTTACCGCATACTTTTCGGGAGCGTAAAGAGTGCAGGAATATCCCTCGCCCGTCAGGCGCCGCTCAACGCCCAGCGCCGTTTCGCCGCCCTTCCTGCTGAAGAAAAATATAGCGGCCCTCATTGTATCGCGGCGCTCCTGAATTCCGTCGAAAAGCCGGGATCGTACAGCCTGGAGCGGTCGTACTTTTCCCCGAGGAATTCTCCTATTATTACAAGCGCGGTCTTTTCGATCTTGTTTTCCTTCGCCGTTTTAGCCAGCTCACCGACGGTGCAGCGATATATGCGCTCATCAGGCCAGGTTGCCTTATACACTATTGCTGCCGGCGTATCGGCGCTTATCCCGCCCTTAATAAGCTCCGCCTGCGTTTTGTCGATAACTCCCATGCTGAGGAATATTATCATGGTCGAATTGTGGGAAGCGAGGGATACAAGCGATTCCTTTTCCGGCACCGGCGTTTTGCCGGCCGCTCGGGTTATTATTACCGTCTGGGAAACCGCGGGCAGGGTATATTCCGCTCTTAGCGCAGCCGCCGCACCGCAAAACGAGCTTACTCCCGGACATACGTCGTATTCTATCCCGAGCGTGTCAAGCGCGTCGAACTGCTCGCGAACGGCCCCGTAGATGCTTGAGTCGCCGGTATGCAGCCTTACCGTAGTCTTGCCCTCGGCTTCAGCCTTCTTTGTTACATCGATTACTTCCTCCAGTGTCATCTCTGCGCTGTTATATATTTCGCAGCCCTTTTTCGTATAATTAAGCAGTTCCTTGTTTACCAGCGAACCCGCATAAATCACTACGTCCGCGCTTTCAAGCAGGCGCGCTCCCCGCACCGTGATAAGGTCAGGGGCTCCGCTGCCCGCTCCGACAAAATGCACCATTTTTAATCTCCTGTTCTTTCATATTTTTCGGCAGCCTATTATCAAAGACTGCCCAAAGCTTCCTCGGCGCGTTCCACATATATCCTTCGGATCTCCGGATCCTCGCCGAGTCCCCGAATAACAGGCTCCGCCTCTATACCTGCTTTTTCGACAAGCGATCGCAGGCTGTCATCATCCGGACCCGCCATATCGTTTTTGGCGTGGTCGCCGGCGACGAACATAAGCGGCAGCAGTCTGGCTTTTCTCGCGCCGCCCGCAATAAGCATTGCAACCGCATCCTCAAAGGATGGCTCTCCCTCCACCGTGGCGATATACGCTCGGTAACCCGCGCGGTCAAATATATTCTGCATTTGTCCATAAATCGCGTTTGCGGCGTGCTCCGTGCCATGACCCATCAGGACAAGCGTCTCCGGCTCCTTCAGGCGGTTGCCGCGCATGATTATGCCCGCCGCCGTTTCGCAATCGCCCATGCCTGCAATAAGAGGCCTGCCGACGGACGTTTTCAGCCCCTGGAAATCCTGGACCGTACGGCATATAAGGTCATATTCTATACCGCCCAGAACTAGCGTCGGCTGTATGACCGCGCTTTTAAATCCGTCGTTCCGCACCCGCTCCAGAGCTCGTGCCAGATCGTCAACCTCCATGCCGTACCTCTCTTTAAGGCGGCGTATCACTATGCGGCTTGTAAACGCCCTATATACCGGATAATCGGTAAAATGCGAAGCTATCTCGCGTTCCGTAGACGCTATGCACTTTTCCAAAGCGTCCTGATGAGTGGTTCCGAAGCTTGCTACAATAACGGCCGTACTTCTGTTCATAAGATCCTCCCTAAAGGTTTTTCCGCTTGTTGATAAGGAATACCGATATCAGCATAAAAGCCGCGGAATAGGCGATCAGGACCGCTATGCTGAACAAGGATGCTGGTCCTCCGTAGGATATTCCGCGAAGCTGGCTGCTCGCATGTGTAAGAGGCAGCAGCTTTATGAGGATCTGTATCGCACCAGGAACCTTATCAAGCGGAAAAAAAGTATTGCAGAGAAATGTCATCGGCGTAATAATAAAGGTTGCGAACCTGCTTACGTCGGTGTGGTTGTTGCCGATTATCGCTGCGAGCACGCCCAGCGCTCCAAATGCCAGGCCGTTCAGGAACATTATTAGAAAAAACATGGGGGTCAGCTTCAGTCCGACGCCGAACGGAATGGATATCAGGAGCACCAGAATACCGCTGTACACACCGCGCAGCGCTCCGCCAACCGATTGTCCCACCACATACTGGCCGAGGGATGTGGGAGATATGATTATCTGTTCAAATGAATGTTCGAATATCCTCTGTATGTTCAGCGAGGTTGAAACGGCTGAAAAGCTGTTATTCATCGTGCTCATTGCAATTACTCCGGGCACGAGGAAGTCTATATACGGACGGCCGCCCATGCTTGCCATAGAACCGAGCCCCCAGCCCAGAGCTATCATGTACAAAAGCGGGCTTACCATCGCGGCGGCCGTAATTTTTTTCCATTCATATTTGAACTCTACCCATTTTTCCCATATTGCGGTTACTATTCCCATCATTTTGCCTCCAGCTTCCTGCCTATTAGCGCGAGGAACACATCCTCAAGAGTCGTGCTGCGTATCATAAACTCGCCTTCGAGCGAGGCTGCATATTTCAGAGCCTCTTCCCTGTCCTTAAAGAAGCTGCTTTTTGTATGGCTGCCGTCGAATTCGTCGACCGCAACACTTCCGAGTTCTTTTATCAGCTCGGCCGGGCTATCCACTCTGTCCGTCCGCCCCTTATCGATTAAAGCTATGCGCCTGCACAGATACTGCGCCTCGTCAATGTAATGCGTGGTAAGCAGAATCGTCATTCCCCTGTCGTTCAGCTGCTTGAGAAGGTCCCACATCTGCCTTCTGGCAAAGGGATCGAGCCCTACGGTCGGCTCGTCGAGTATAAGAATATCCGGTTCGGTTAAAAGGCCACGGCAAAGCATGAGCTTTCGCTTCATTCCTCCCGAAAGCTGGCGGCAAACCTTTTTGCGGTGTTCATGCAGCCCGCAGAAGGTCAAAAGCTCATCCGAACGCGCTTTTATTTTGTCATGCGGAAGGTGATACAGCCTTCCCTGAAGCTCCATTATCTGCTCCGGAGTCATGTTGGCGCGGAGCGAGTATTCCTGAGTTATCATGGACAGCCTGCGCTTGACGTCTCTGCTTGCCCTTCGCAGAACCTCTCCGTCAACGATGATTTCACCCTCGTTGGGTATCAGGAGCGTGGCAAGCAGCTTTATCATTGTCGTTTTGCCCGCGCCGTTAGGGCCCAAAAGGCCGAAAAACTCGCCCGACTCGATCGTAAGGCTGATATTCTTCAGCGCCGGCTCCTTTTGCCCAGGGTAAATTTTAGTTACGTTTTTTATCTCTATCATGCGTTTCACTCTTCCCTCGCGCCACCGCCGCGCTCAATTTGACCAGCCCTGCAGTCTGAAAAGCTCCTCCGCGCTTCTCGCTATCGCTTTTCCGCGCGCCTTCGCGTACTCGAGCAGCTCCCCGTTGCATCTGTTGTATTCACCTATCTTGGCGCCGGCATCCACGAAGCACCTGGCCCGGTCAATAAGCGCTTTTGCCTCCCGAAGCTTTAGTTCGGGCACGGGATTGAACGACTCCGCCGAAACGACGCTTTCAGAAAGCGCGCTTGCCACCTGATAATCTATGTCGTTTTCAAATATTATGCCTGTCGAAAAGGCCTGCTTGCGCTTTTGAAGCAGGCGGTAAAATGGTATCCCCTTTCCTTCCCCGGCAAGCACAAAAACGTCGGGGTTTCCATGAGGCGCCACAAGCTCCACGCTGCCGAACATGGTGTTAAAGGAGCCGCTCTCAATATCGTAAAGGGATTTGACGAACTCGTCTGTAAACACCTCCTCAGGCGAACCGCAGTTTTCTATGGTGTCGCCCTTGACGCATATGATCTGGTCGGAAACCTTTGCGGCAAGATCGATTTCGTGCAGGGACATTATGACCGCCACGTCCTTTTCGGAGGCCATTTTGCGAAGTATATCCAGAAGCTCGATCTTGTGCCGTATGTCAAGATAAGAAGTCGGCTCGTCAAGCACAATGATCGTGGGCTGCTGGCAGATGGCCCGGGCGAGCATGATGCGCTGCCGCTGTCCGTCGCTGATGGCTGAGAATGGTCTTTCCTCAAGTTCCTCGGCGCGTACCAGCCGAAGCGACTCGGAAACCAGCGCTCTGTCCTCCGGCGTCAGCTTCCCGAAGCTGTTTGTGTACGGATAGCGGCCCATTGCCACTACCTGACCGCAGGTCATAAGCTCCGGCTCCACTCGTTCCGTAAGCATGACGGAAAGTTTTTTTGCAAGCTCCTTGTTTGACAGCCGGGAAATGCTGTGCTTGTCTATCGTAACCACTCCCGCTATTTGCTCCAGATGCCTGCTTATTGTTTTAAGTATGGTCGATTTGCCGGATCCGTTCGGACCTACAAGAGTCAGGATTTTTCCTCTTTCAAGAGAAAAATCAATATCCTTTATCAGCGTTTTCCCGGAGTAACCCACAGAAAGCTTCTGTGTTTGAAAATACATCTCGGTCACCTCCTAGTGCCTGCTTCTGCGCTGCCTTACCATGAGGCTTATTACTATCGGCGCCCCGAAAATGGCGGTTACCGTCCCGATCGCAAGCTCTGTGGGTGCGAATGCGGTTCTTGCAATTAAATCGCAGAACATGCAGAACGGCGCGCCGCAGAGAAAGGACGCCGGAATGATAACAATCGGCTTTGATGTTTTCATGAGCATTTTTGCAATATGCGGCACCGCAATTCCGACAAAGGAAACGGGTCCAGCGAACGCCGTGACGGTAGCCGAGAGTATGCTTGAAAGAATAATAAGTATCCAGCGGAAAAGCTTTATGTTGATTCCCATGCTCTTTGCGTAGCCCTCCCCCAGCTGGTATGCGTCCATCGGCTTAGATATAAGAATTGAGCAAATAATCGCCACACCGACTACCGG
>JAJUHS010000068.1 GCA_029267755.1 Clostridiales bacterium | reverse complement strand
TTACTGGATGAGGCCGTGAAAAAATACGGCAAGGAAGACGATATGACCGTATTGACTGTTTTGCTGCAAAAACGTGTATAAATTGGAATAATCATGCCTCTAAAGGGTTAAACTGGAAATATCCTGTAAAAAAGAGGTGTGAGGCATGATTAAAGGGATTACAAAGCGTGTCATAGTTGTGAAGTCGCCGGATCCAGAGAAGTTTGAAGAAGCAATATTTATAGTCCGCGAAGAGTTTTTTTCGCAAAGCGTAGCGAGCGCGGCCGACCTTCTGCTCGAAGCGCAGAAAATCGCAAACGGCTACGCCGAAACGGACAGCAGAAAATCTTTTCTGCGTCTGCCCGCATTCATTTATATCATGTCAGGTGCCGCGTTTACGGGACTTGTCTGGCTTCTTACCGTGATTTTCTGAATCGGAAATATAATCTTAATCTTACAAAGGAAGGCCGCCATAAAACGGGCGGCCTTCTGAAGTGTTCATATCGCTATGTTGCCCCGGCTGTCGCGGTACTTTTTGGGGGAGACGCCGGTCGCTTTCTTGAAAACCTTGGTGAAGTAGCTCTGATCCTCAAAGCCGCATAGCGCGGCTACATCGACAAGGCTTATCGTATTGTCAAGGAGATAGAGCTTGCTCTTTTCGACTCTTACGCGGTTTATATAGTTGAACAGGCTATAGCCGGTTTCATCCTTAAAGACGCTGCTGAGATACGAGCGGCTGAGATAAACGTGTTTGGCCACATCGTCCAGGGATATCTTTGAAGCGTAGTTGCGCTTTACATATTCCATGACCTTATAGACGATATCCGAATGCTTTACCTGCGTAAAGTCGAAGGAATAGTTGATGAAGCGGTGCATGATGCTGCAAAGCCATACGGAAAGGTCGTCAAGCGAATCGAACTTCTCGATTTCATTAATGTAGTTCGAATTGAAAAGGAATATTTCCTTTACGTCGGCACCGGCATCTATGGTTGCCCTCGAGAGTATGACTATCAGCTCGAGCGCACGTATCTTTATGGTCGGCAGATCAAAATTGCTGGCGCAGTAGATACGTCCGATAAGCTCGTTTAGCAGCTGCTGCGCGCCTGTCTTGTCATGGCTGCATATAAGACTGTGAAGCTTCTTTTCGTATTCTATCGGATATACGTTTTCTCCGCCCTCGTTTATCATTTTTTCACGGGCGTTGTAAATAGATTTGAGCAGCTTCTCCTGTTCAAAAACGAAGCTTCCTGCGCGACCCTGCGGAATTCCTGCGGAATAAGCCGCCGAGGCGGCCAAAATCGCGGTGAGGTGCCTTGCTTTTGCGGGAGACAGGACGGGAAGAGTGGCTACAAGGTCAACCATGGACGGTTCAGGAAAATCAAGCAGAGTATCCTGCACATCACCGATAATAAAGGGGCCGGCGATAAGGCTCCCATCCATTCTTCCTGCTTCGTCAATGACAGGCGACGCGGCATAGACCAGACCGAGCGGACAGTAGTAGATATACTGGCCGTTCCACCGGTAAGCCTCATTGCTCCCGTAAAGGTGTACGTTGACGCCTGAGCATTTATTAAAAAGACAGTCCTTGCAGACGTTGGGCCGTCCGGAATGCAGGAATTTGCCGTTGGGTACGTCAAGAACCGAAACGGAAACACCAGTCAGTTCAAATATATGTTCAGCGTATTCAAAGCATCGCTGTTTTTGGATTCCCTGCATACAATACCCCCCACATAAGGATTTACATTAAATACTTGGCAGCAGTTAGGCCAATATATAACGCAAAATATCACATTTATATATATTATATCAACTATTACGGCGCTTTTCCAGTGAAATTTTAATTTTTTGTCGCTTTATGTCTAAAGGACCGCGCATTGTTCCATATGTAAATTAATTATAATATGTTGTCTAAAACTGTGCAAATACTTGATATCGGAGCGCGTTTATGTATAATTATACCTGCGGAGGTGAATTCATGAAAAGGATAAAGAGCTTTGAGGTTGACCATGACAGGCTCGAGCCCGGGATATATATTTCAAGGCAGGACGGCGACATTACCACTTACGATATGCGCACTCGAAAACCGAACATGGGTGATTACATGGACAACCTTACCATGCATAGCTTTGAGCATATGTTCGCAACTTATATCAGGAATTCGGAGCTTGCGAGCGACGTAATATACTTTGGACCGATGGGCTGCCAGACCGGGTTTTATCTGCTCATCAGAAACGCCGACAACGAGCAGGTACTTAAAACGATTAAGGGTACGCTAGCGGAGATACTGGAGCACAGGGGAGGCGTATTCGGCGCAAGCCGTAAGGAATGCGGAAATTACCTTAACCTGGATCTTGAGGCAGCACAAAATGAAGCCGGAAGGTATCTTGACTGCCTTAATAACCAGAGCGTCAATTTTCTATATAAATAGGGGTTTTATATAATGGTAGGTATTATAGGGGCAATGGGTATAGAGGTCGAGCAGATAAAAGCAAGCCTGAAAAATAAGGAAACCATCAAAATAAGCGGAATAGAATTTTACACCGGCGTTCTCTCGGGCAAGGACGTCGTGGTTGCGGCCTGCGGCATCGGCAAGGTCGCCGCGGCCGTCTGTGCGCAGACAATGATCCTTAAGTTCGGGCCGGAGCTTATTATCAATACCGGAGTGGGCGGTACGCTTACGGACAGACTCGGCGTCGGCGACATTGCGGTTGCGGACTTTACCGTACAGCACGATATGGACACTTCGCCTCTTGGAGATCCGCTGGGCCTTATTTCAGGATTAAATATTGTAAAAATACCATGCTCCACGGCGGCTATAAAGCTGCTTTCCGAGAGTATCGCCAAGGTCGGTTCGCTGAAAAGCGTTGTCGGCACAATCGCGTCCGGAGATCAGTTTGTAAACGGCAGGGAGCGAAAGGAATTTATTATTAAGAACTTCGGCGCTGTGGCCTGTGATATGGAATGCGCTTCGCTGGGACAGGTCTGCTATATGAACGGGGTCAATTTCGGCGCGGTGCGCGCAATTTCGGACAGCGCGGACGGAGAATCCCATGTCGACTATGGCAAATTCCTTGAAACCGCCGCGAGAAATGCGGCAAATGTAGTGAAATTTGTAATTGAAGCTTTATAAAAGAAACGGATAGGCAGAACAACCTCCGATCTTCCGGCGTTTTTTAACGGAGACAAATCTAAATACAGCGTTTTGATTTTCTGTACCCTATTCATAAGTACTGACCGGCCTTGGTGCGGAGGTTTACGATGGCATTTACATATTTTACAAAAGTAAAAGATATACTGGATCCGGACAATGTCGTGCATCCAAATGGCCTTAGACGCAAAAACGCGCCTTATATAATTATATGGATTCTTTACTATGCCTGGGTGGTCGCGTTCACAACCTGGTGGACGGCTTCGCCGGTTTCAGATTCCTCTTTTGAAACACAAATCAGAAGCGTGATGCACTTCATAAATCTTCTATCTTCAGCGGTATTTGTGTTCATAATACGCCGGGAATGGTTTATAAAAGCCGTACGGATCGGCGCGTTCCTGATTATTCTGAGCATTGTATTGTTTTATTCGTTTAAACCCGAGGGGCTTAAAGTGGTTTTCGCCATAACAGGTTCGCTCGCCATCGGATGCATTAATATTTGTATTTTGATCCCATTCGTATTTACCCTTAATAATACCGAAAAGCTCTATGCGGTCGTGTCCAGCAACGCGCTGGTTCAGATTATATCCCTAATCAACGAGCACGGCTTATCCGGCCTCGCGGAACAAATCCTGTCCTTTGCGATGCTTCTGTGCTCACTGAGTGCAGTCTTGCTTTTCAAAAAGGAAGATTGCGTTAAAGACAGTCGTGAATCCGCAGAAAAGCCAGTTATGAACCGGCGCATATATCTTTCTCTTCTGTTCAACTGCGCCATCGCGATTTTATGCAAGGGCGCGGGCAAAGGGGTTCTCAACATTGCGGGGGCGGGTTTGGGCTATTCTCTTCTGAGCCTGTATTATGCAGGAGGTCTTGTCGGATGTCTAATTTATATTCTTGTCTATGCATTTACTCAAAAAGCTTTTATATGGCTGGGCAACATCACCTTCTCAAGCGTTGCCATCGGACTTTTGTGCAATGCATTTAACCCGCAGGTTCCTTGGCTCTCTGTCCCATTTTCCGTTTTGCTGGGGCTTGGGAACACGGTAGGAATGATAAACATGTATTACATCATCGGCGTTATCGGGAAAAAATATGACAGTATGCGATATGTACGCTTATCCATTCTGTTTATCGGAATTTTTGGCGGAGTATCGGGCATCGCAGTGGGCAATTTAATAAGCATGGTCGGGACTTCCTATATTTCAATTTCAGCCTCTATTGTGTCGGCGGTGGTTATGATTGCATTTATGTTTGTATCGCCCATCATGGAACGCACAGATTACGTCAACGATTGGGGATTGGAATCCAAACTTACGGATGTTGGCGGAGGGCGTTTTGCCATGTTCAGACCGTATGCTCTCAGCAAGCGTGAGACGGAGGTATGCGATCTGCTCCTGCAGGGCTATACTCTCAGGCAAATATCGGCGATACTGCCTATCTCTTACTCCACGGTCAATACATACTGCACATCAGCATATCGGAAGCTTGGCATCAACAGCCGAACCGAGCTTCTGCTAATGTTTAAGGAACATATTAAAGAATAAAATACCGCCAAGCGGCTCCTCATTAGAACTAATGAGGAGCCGCTTGCATTCTCAGTAGAACTAATGAATAGACAAATTCGCGGAAGCCGGTTCAATATAGTGACATAAGTCCGGTTTTATGATCAGCATCTATATCTATAATAGGGAGGTGCGAAAAATGTGAAATGGTTCGAAGCTTTCAGGCAAAAGCAGATACCCTGCGAAAAAGACGCTCCGCAGGAGAAAAGAGCGAGCGACGCCATAACACCAGTAAAGTTCTCGGCCGGAGAAACTTCCGAAAGGCTTGCGCTTTTGACCCCGCGCGAACGCGATCTCTTTCATCTCCTTTTGGAAGGCTATACTCTGAAGGAATCGGCGAAACAGCTTAATGTCAAATACTCAACTGCAAATACGCATATGACAGGGATCTACAAAAAACTGAATGTGAGCTCAAGAGCCGAATTGATTATCAAATACCATGATATAAGCCCCAAAAATAATTATTAATCATGTGTGAAACAACAAAGCAGAAACAATCTATTTTATTATCTTCATAATAGAAGTGAGGGAATTTTATATGAAAAGAAAAATAATATCTGTTCTAATTACAGTGTTGCTTATGATCGCTGTCTTTCCTGTTGGCGCCTTTGCGGCCAATATTCCGACCTCATGGAGAGCACCCGGTTCACTGATGGCGGGTGTTAAGAATCAATTTGAGTATGAAACCAGTATTTACTTTTCCGTTGATTCAGAAGTGTTAAATTTTATAGACCCCGATTTGACAAATTATGATGCGCTTGGCATAGACAGTGTCAATCATACTGCGCAGATTGATTGGAAGCTAAATGACGGCAATTGGCATTATACATCCGACTGGGATACCTTGAGCGAAGATTATTCCTACGATTCCGGTATCTATGCGCAGACAGGATATCTGGACGGTGAAGCGACACAGGAAGTAACCATTTTTGACCTTCGGAACGGAAGCGGCGGAGAAACGCCGCTGCAAAAAATGCTGGGGAGTGCCATGATCCGCGGCTCTGAGGAAAGCGGAGAAGACAACAGGCTGGATCTGAAAAATAATACGTTTTATTTTCGGGTACGGTTGATGGTTAGTTATTATGATCAAAAATCCGGAGAGAGCAAGTTCATTTTATCCCCGTGGTCAGAGGTCTTGGCATACGGAAAAAATGCCACAGCGCTTGAAAAACCTACATATCTTGAAAAGGCAACTATCTCGAATCCGATTGTGGGAAAGAACGCCGACGGTTCTCCCAAGATTACCTTTACTGTAATTACGCCAAAACAGGTACAAGATGCGAATAACTATATTCAGGCCAAGGATGCAAGCTCGATCGAAGTTCAGCACCAAATCAATATTAACAATACCGGTTGGATTGAAGGAGAAGCAGGTGTCTGGTGGCTTTCCGGGGAAACCCGCAGCATCAACGTACCGGCAACATATGACAACGGCAAGATAATCGAGGTAGACAAAGCGTATATTCAGGTCCGTATGCGCTATGTATATGCCGGGGGCGCCAATGTTGGAGCTCTGGCATCCGAGTGGTCAAATGTTATTTCGGTTAACACGCCTGCGTGGAGCAGCGCCAGCACATGGGCAACGGAAGAATTGCAGAAAGCATCCGATCTGGGCCTCATACCCGGCATCCTGAAGGGTGCCGATATGACAAAGCCCATCACCCGCGAGGAGTTCTGCGAGCTGGCAGTACTGCTCTACGAAAAGGTAACCAAAACCACAGCTGCTCCCGCATCCTCAAATCCGTTTACCGATACAACGAACAGCCAAATACTTAAAGCATATGCTCTGGGTATTACGACGGGTACCTCGACCACAACCTTTTCTCCGAATACACTGATTAACCGTGAACAATGCGCTACGATGCTCTTCCGGGCAATTAAGGCCATTGCGCCTAATGCGGATTACAGCGTTGCGGGGGTCAATGACTTCCCCGACCAGAAGGATATATCTTCCTGGGCAGTGGACGCGACCAAATACATGTCAAAGCTTGGAATCATCAAGGGGGACGAGGCCGGAAACTTTATGCCGAAGGCAACCACGACGGCTCAGGAGGCGGAAGGTTACGGTATGGCAACCCGTGAGGCGGCAATTCTAATGACGGTCAGAACTTACGGAACAATGGCTTAAACAGAGGTTAAAGCGGATATGGCGGAGCATGATTAACATACTCCGCCATTCAAGCCATTGAAGAATATCAATTATAAGGAGGAAAAACCATGCGCAGAGCTCATGAAGTCGAATTTAAAATCTACGGAGACGATTTGCAGTTTGTGGAAATCCAGCTTGATCCGGAGGAAACAATTATAGCCGAAGCCGGGGCCATGATGTATATGGATCAGTCGATCGAAATGGATACCATTTTCGGCGACGGCTCCGGAAGAGAAGCGAACGATTTAAAAGGAAAGCTCTTTTCCGCAGGCAAACGCGTCCTTACCGGCGAAAGCCTTTTTATGACCGCGTTCACGAACAGGGGAAGAGAAAAAAAGTGCGTATCCTTTGCGGCCCCCTATCCCGGGAAAGTGGTTCCTTTTGACCTTATGGAATTAGGCGGTACTTTAATATGCCAAAAGGACGCGTTTCTCTGCGCGGCCAAAGGAATTTCCGTCGGCATTGCTTTTCAGAAGAAAATAGGTGTGGGCCTTTTCGGAGGCGAAGGCTTCATCATGCAGAAGCTCGAGGGAGACGGCCTTGCCTTCATGCATGCGGGCGGCACCATCATCAAAAAGGATCTGGAGCCGGGGGAAATGATTAAATTGGATACCGGCTGCCTTGTAGCCCTCACGAGAACCGTTAATTATGACATCCAGTTCGCAAGCAATATCAAAAACGCTTTGTTCGGAGGCGAGGGCCTGGTGCTTGCGACGCTGACGGGGCCTGGAAGCGTCTGGCTGCAATCATTGCCGTTCTCACGCCTTGCGGACAGAATCTATGCCGCAAGCAAAGCAGGCGGCGGGAAAAGCAAGGGCGAAGGCAGTCTGCTGGGCAGCGTGGGGATAGGAAACCTTTTCGGTGGCAATGACTAATCCGACAGCGGATGAAAGGGCAACATGGGAAATAAGGGGGAAAATGTGTTTGCCACATTTCAAATTTCCAATATTTTTTGCCGTTGCGGCGATTTTCTGTGCATTCATTACGCTCGCGGCATGCGGTAAAAACGAAAGTGTCGGAAGCAACAATACATACCAAAACCAAACCTCAGAAAAATCACTGCCGGTTGTGCGTAAGATCATATTTCATGATACCGTAGAAGATCCGCAGTCGGACTATCTAAATTCCCTTGGCGGTGGCGGTTCTGAAACCTCTGGGACGAGCAGCATGGACCTCGTTCTTTACGAGACTAAACCAAATGTGTTCGAGGGCTGCGGAATTATGAGCCGCATCATAAACATTGACCAGGGTGATGCAGGCGGCTCAGTACAGAAATATCTATACCGTACCGGACTTATCTGTGCCGAATCCGGCAAGGAAGGGTTCGTCACCCTGACAGGATGGCTGACATATGACAATAACATCCAGACGATGATGCCCGAGGCGCCATTTAAAGTCATTAGCCATAAGGATGCAACCCTGCGTCAGGAGAGTTTGCCGCTTCTCATGACGCTGAATGGGAACCAAGCTTCGCTTTCTATAAAGCTTCACGATCATGCGGAACTTGTTTTCAGCGGAAAGATAACATCTGAGGCAGTGGAATCTCCCGTGGGCAGACCTTTCGATTCGGAAAATCTTATTTATGTCAACAGTATGTGGTCATGCTCTTTTTCGGGCGGACACGATGCCGATGAATATACGGCCATCCTTCTGGCCTCCCCCAAAGCGGGAGTTTATTCCGGACAGCTTTCCATACAAGGAACGGGGGACTTGTTGAACGCCGTCAATGAAACGGTAAGCTTTTCGCTTGAACCGTTTGACACTGCGGCGTATTTGAAGGCAGGAGGGCAGATGGGCGATAAGTTCGCTTCTATGAGCGTCCTGCATGCAGATGACGGTACTTATATTCTCCTGCTTGACGGGGATAAAGTTATTCTTGAAGCAGCGGGGAAAGGAGTGTACTTCTGCGGGAAAACGGCTTCCGCGTCGGAATCCGGCGCTCTTCAAAACGAAGCAGCAAAAACAGAAAAAATGCTTTCTTATCTGTACCGCCAGAAGAGCGGCACAGAAGCTTCGCTCCCTGACTTTTCAGGCTTAAAGGATCTGAATCCCCAAAAACCTGAAGATATGCAAAAGCTGATGGAAGCGTCCGAAAAAATGGCCGCCATAATCTCGCATCAGGATGCTCCGGCCTGGTATCCCTCAGATCTGATTCCCCTGGTGAATTTATATAAGGATGACGGCTATACCACTATTCCGTCCGATGATGAAAAGTTGTTTCGAATATACAACACTCAATATTATGAAATGAAGGATTTTATAGACCTGGCGGAGGCATACCGCTCCAGATTATCCTGCTATGACGGTTATCGGGAATATCTGAATTTGGATGATTCGGAAGGCGTTTTCCTGTTTACCATGGGACAATATAGTGTGCAGATATTCTTAAGCCAGTCCGTAGCGGAATTAACCTCTGTTTGCGTACAGATTTATTAAGCGTTTTGATTTTTATTCTGCAGTCACATGATTCAATAAAGACGGCCGGGCAATCACCATAAACGGCGATGCCCGGCTTGTTTTTATCGTTTTTTTAAGGAATTGCCGATGAATCGGTTTTTTATAGCAGCTCTATAACATCCGCGCCGTTTATTACTGCGGCGGAGCGCTCAATCAGCGCTTTTGGAGCATACTGCGAGGGCTCCGCAGTGCCGAGAACTTTTGAAAGCTCAGCAAGAACCGCAGCGTTCGAGATCCCTTCAAACGCGGGCTTGAGGCTCTGCGTTACTCCAAACACGTTGGTAAACGTACCGCCGTTTTCGGCGAAGCTGCCAATCGGCAGAACGACATCCGCAAGCTTAGCGGTTTCGGTCAGGAAGAGATCGCATACGACCTTAAACTTCGCCGCAGAGATTACATCCTTCCCCTTTCCGTAGCCTACGGGATCCTCACCCCAGATTATTAGGCTTTCTGCGGATACTAATCCATACTTTTCAAAGTTCAGGTACTTCGCGACACCGCGGCTGTTCGCCTTGGCGGCGGGAATAAGAACTTTAGCTTCAAGCATCGCAACATAGGGCAGGATTTCGGGATTAAATACCGATCCAAGCACGACAACCGGTTTTTTGGCATTAGCGATAGCTTCCTTGACCTCGGCACTTACTTCAGAAGCCATCAGATACTTTGCTCCGGCACGAACGGCGCGGCGTATTGCCGTCATTATGACGAAGGGGTTGCCGAACACGTCACAGTTGAGCGCAACAAACAGGTCGGCGTTCTTTATATCGTCATAGCTTGTTAAAAGCTTATCGGCGCAGACTGTGTAGAAGGACTCGGCGGCGGGGTTGATGCCGAAGCTCGAGGTTTTGTCGCCTCTCTTGGCGGCAATGGAAGCAAGAACCTTCGCGTCCTCGTTAGTTGTTCTGCCGGAAATATACACCGCAAGGTCGCTCGAGACTCCTGCCTTTATCGCCGAAACGGCTTCTGCCATCGTGCAGGGCACGAGCTTGCCATCTTTGCGTACAAGCGGAGTTTTAAGGCGATCCGGACTGCTTATAAAGCCGTTTTTAAAGCGGCCGTTTTCACAGAGGTTGCCGCTGTTGAGCCCTTTCCCGGCCTCCGCTGTGGTGCGAATGTACTCCTCGCCGACGGTGCGGAGCTGAAGAGAGCAGCCCGCGCCGCAGAAAGTGCAGACGGTGTCTGTGATAGTTTCGTCAAAGGGACCAGGCTGGGCGAGCTTCACCTTTTCGGTAAGAGC
>JAJUHS010000153.1 GCA_029267755.1 Clostridiales bacterium | reverse complement strand
TACGTCCATTCCGTAGACCTCTCTGATATTGTCCTCGTTCATAACCTCGCGGCCTCCGTATGCAAAAACCCTGCTATCCTTTACGAAAAGAAAGCGGTCGCAGTATCGCAGGGCGAGATTAAGGTCGTGTATGACAATTATTACGCAAATGCCCTCGGCTTTTGCTATTTCCCTGACCGTTGCAAGCACCTCATACTGGTTTCTGAGATCCAGACAGCTCGTCGGCTCATCCAGCATCAGAACTCGGGGCTGCTGCGCAAGGGCGCGCGCCAGCATAACCTTCTGCATCTCTCCGCCAGAAAGCTCATCGACGTAACGAAGGGAGAAATCTCTCAGTCCCATACGCTCGATCATCGCTTCCGTAATCCTGTGGTCCTCTTCCGTAGGATTGATCTTGATATACGGTTTCCTGCCGAGCAGAACTGCGTCATAAACAGTAAACTGCGAACCCTTGTTTTGCTGCTCAACATATGCCATATCTTTTGCAATCGACTGCCGCTTCAGGTGTCCGGTGTCTTGTCCATTAACGATAACTGTACCCTCCTGCGGCTGAAGTATCCTGTTCAGGCACTTTATCATCGTGCTTTTTCCGGCTCCGTTATTGCCGAGTATCGCTACACATTGGCCCTTAAAAGCCTCGAAACCGATTTTCTCGAGTATCTTAAACGTTTTTCCATATGAAAAACTTAGGTTTGTTACGCTTATCATCTTCTTTCAACCCCCTTATAAATAAGATACAGAAACAGCGGAGCGCCGAGGAACGATGTGATGGCCCCAATAGGCAAGACTACCGGAGCAACCACCAAGCGGGCGACGGTATCGCTGAAAAGAAGCATAATCGCACCCATAAGCGCGGAGGCGGGAAGCAGGTAACGATAGTCGTTTCCTATTATCCTTCTCATGACGTGTGGGGAAACAAGTCCGACAAAATTGATGATGCCAACAAACGAAACTATTACAGCCGAGGTAAATGAACAGACGACCATTCCCATAAGGCGCATGGAGTCCACATTGACTCCCAGCCCTTTTGCGCTGTTTTCTCCGCTCTGCAGGGCGTTATAATTCCACCTGTTAATAAAAGCATAAACGCCTGACAGCAGGACAACGATCGAAATAATCAAAACCTGTGTCCACGATGTGCGGCCCATATCGCCGAAAGTCCAAAATACTATCGTAGCCAGACTGACATCAGAAGCAAAGTATTGCATAATCGCCGTGCCGCCTCCGAAAAGCGCGCTCAGCGCTACGCCTGAAAGAATCATCGTCTCGGGAGAAACTTCCCTGAATTTAGCCAGTCCGAGAACCACGAAGGTGGATAACAACGAACAGGCGAAAGCGCAGATGGAAACAAGATAAGGATTTGTAACCGTAACCGCATTGTTCGTATGGTACTGAACGCCGGCGCCCAGCACAACTATGGCAAACGCCGCTCCGAAGGCCGCGCCCTGCGATACGCCGATTGTGGAATCGGAAGCAAGGGGATTTTTCAATATGCTCTGCATCACGCAGCCGGTTACCGCAAGCCCCATGCCCGCAACTATTGATGTCACCACTCTGGTAAGGCGGAGATTTATTACTACAGTTCTGTTTATTGCAGTACCGCGCCCTATCAAGGTAAGAATAACTTCCTTAAGCGTCAGGCCGGCAGAACCTGCGGCAATAGAAATAAGGGCTGCTAATATCATGATTATGGCAAGCAGTACTATCACGAAAATTTTGAAGCGTATATAATCCCGATATGATTTATGCATTTCCGTTTTACTTTGTAATTGATTTGTCATTTGCCTACTGTTACCTTACCAAAACTGTTGTTATTATCCTTCAGCACCTGAATATAGGGACGTCCCAACATTTTATTAAAAATCTCGTCTGCTTTTTTCTCAAAATCGAGATCGGAAAATTTACTGGGATAAATAACTGTTCCCGCATAGTAAGCGTCGGCTATCGCAAGTTCTATGTTTGTGCCGTAATAATTGTAGTTTATCTGGGAATATACGCTTCCGTTTGCGATGGCCTTAAGGTTTTTGTATAAGCTGGGGTTGGTCTTATAGTCCTCGTTTACGAGATTCATGTTTCCGGGTGTCAGGAATATAATATCCGGGTTCCAGACCGCAATCTTCTCCTTGTCGATTATTACCGAGCTTTTTTCACCGGTTTCATCAACCACATTCTTGGCGTTGATCGCAACAAAGGGAGGATAATTGCCATATGTACCCTCAATTCCATGCCCGCCCGAAAAGCTGACGGCCCCTGCATAAACCCTCGGCTTTTCGGAGTCCGGGATGTCCTTTGTGCGGTCGTTAAGGTCTTTCTGCCAGCCCTTCATAGCAGTAACAAGTTCGGCGCAGCGGTTGCTTGTGCCCATAATATCACCTATTAGGGTAAGCGCGTTATAAACACTCTCGTCAAAGATGCCGCTGTAAGAAAGCGCAATAACCGGGACTCCGAATTTGCTCTGCATCGTATTTACATCGTCCAATTTTGTAGAAGACGTAAAAATGATATCCGGCTTAAGCATGGCAAGCGGCTCTTGATATGTAGTGCTGCTTGCGCCGCCGGAGGCAATGCCGGTCAGCTTCGGAAATTTATCTGAGTTGACATACGCATAGGGCATCCCAGGGTCGCATTTCTTTTCAAGATCTGTAAGGCCCTTTATTTTGTCCGAACAGCCGGCATATACGAGCATGCGGGCCGTCGCTCCGAGAGCAGCAACGGAATTGACGGTTGCCGGAACTTCAACCGAACGGCCCAGCATATCCGTCACCTTGCGGGTAGAGGATGCGGAGGGCAAAGGCGCGGAAGAACCTGACGAAGCTGCGCCGCCTCCGGAGGAACAGCCGGCAAATAACAATAAAATAGCCAATGACAATGCTATCAGTTTTCTCATATCCGTTTACCAGCCTCTCGAATATGGTACGAAGCAGTCGAGGCAGACCGTTTTGCCGTCCTGCAGGCGCATTTTATGGTCCGGGGCGCTCTCTCCGCATATTTCGCATTTCATGCTCTTGAAAATTCTTGCCTTTTCGGGCAGGTCAAATTTTGGCTCTCCGATGTCAAATACTTCCTCCAGCGGAGCTTCAAGTATAAATTTCATGCGTCCAGGGCGGTCGAGATCGCTCGTAAGCGTTTTAAGCACAAGGCGTACTTTTTTTCCGCTCTTCCTTGCGAAGAAGCTGAACGCCTGCTTGCCTGTATCCCGATAGATGAGATTGCCCTTTCCAAGCGTACAGCTGAGTATCGCCTGAACGCCGTCCACACCGCAGGCATCGTTCTCAGTGACGCAGACAATTGACTCGTCTTCAGACGCACCGGTTCCAAGAAGCTGCAT
>JAJUHS010000126.1 GCA_029267755.1 Clostridiales bacterium | reverse complement strand
GTAAAGCAATCAAGCACCCGCTTTCCAGCTGAGATTTTAGCAACTGCCCTGCGGTTATACTTCTGGTCGAGGAAGAAGCCGGTTTTCTGCCCATTTTCAACGTCGACCTCGTACTCTATGCCGTTTTCGCGTATAGTTGTGACGGCAGACTCCGGAAACGGCAGATTTTCGAGCTTAAACCAGCCATTGTTTTGAGCGAGTCCCTCAAGAGACCTGATTGAAACATCATTCCTCTCGTAGATACCCTTTATATTCCGGCCTTCCTGCGTCAGCACCTTATATATTAAAGGGAAGACGATATGCTTCACTCTTTCCATGCCGATCGAGAGCGTCTGGGTGACGACGATATCCCCAAAAAGATCCGCTGTCAGACCGGGAAAATGGTCGGCCTCGCCGAATATAAGGCGGCAGGCATCCACATCGCCCGCCATGACCGTTTTGCGGTACTCCCAGGCATAGCGTATGCGGCGTTCAAAGAAGGCCTCGTCAAACCTGTCGTTTGCATTTCGGGAAATCAGGCGGATTCGGATTTTCGAATGCCTGCTAAGCATGCCTGTCCCCAAATATCTGTTTTTATCACTTACGACATCAACAAGCGAACCGTTTTCAATATCGCTGTCCGAATATTTATTGAGAAGCTCCGTATCATATACCCACGGATGCCCCCGCTCAAGCGCGGCTTGGGCCTTGCGGGTAACGGCTATGGCGGGGTAGGGGCGTTCCTGCTTCATAAATAACCTCCGTTGCAGAGAATTGCAATAATAATACCACATTTTTATTCCTTGCGCTACTTTGTGACCTTGTTACGGAATATTGATTTATTGAGGAGTATTATTTTTTCAAATATTAAATATTGAAGCCTGTTTGTAAAAATACGGCTTCTTTGAAAGGAAGGCCACATAAATGAAAAAGCTCATTGTCGTAAAGGAAAGATGTCCGCAGAACCATCCCTGTCCATCGGTCGGGGTCTGTCCGGCGGGAGCTCTGGCGCAGTCGGGATTCTCAGCGCCAAAGGTGGATGAATCGAAGTGTATAATGTGCGGCAAATGCGTAAGATTTTGTCCCAGAAGGGCGCTTGTTCTCGCGGAAGCGTAATCGTAATATTGTTTGAATAGCTTGAATATGCTGCGGATATAGTCTATACTTAAAGATGAATTCATTGTACCGGTGGCGCTCCCGCCGGCCAAGTTTGTATACCGGAGGTTGTTTATGAAATCATCGTACAGGAAATCGGTGCTACCTATGGCCGCGGCAGTTTTAGCTATTTCACTTTTAGCAGGCTGCGCCGGAAAGAATGCCACCCCGTCCCCGAATGCCTCTTCGACGCCGGCGGCAGCGGTTTCACCGTCAGCTTCACCCTCGCCGACCGTTGATCCGAACTCCGTTAATTACAGCAATACGCAATACGGGTTTGGTTTTGCTCTGCCCTCTTCATGGAAAGGCTATTCTATTGTGAGCGATCAGTGGGAAGGTTTATCGCTTAAAAGCGATGACGGCGGAAAGGTTGCCGAGACCGGGCCGATAATATCCATAAGAGATCCTCGCTGGACTCAGCAGACCCCGAGACAGGACATTCCCATTATGGTGTTTACTCTTGACCAGTGGAATTCACTGAAAAAAGAGGAATATCATATTGGCGCTGCACCATTGGATCCTAGCGAGCTCGGACGGAACAACAAATACGTTTTCGCCCTCCCCGCACGATATAATTACGCGTTTCCCGCAGGCTACGAGGAAGTCGATACGATACTGAAGGGCGCTCCGCTGAAAACGTTTAATTTAAATTAGCAGATTTATCTTAAAATTCAAAATACTTCATTCTTATTGTCATTCATAAAAAATAGTTATGCTGAAGATAATAAGAATGAAGTATTTAATTTTAAGGAGCGAATATGAATAACAAGCCCAAACCGGATGACCGCAGCGACAATGTTGAAAAGCTCCAGAAAAATATAGATAGAACCATACGGAACATGGAGCTCGCGGAAGAGATGATATCAAAAACATCCGACGATAAAATGAAAAAGGATCTTGAGGCCAAGAACCGGAGGAGGGAGCAGGCTCTCGACGGCCTGCGAAGAGAAATCAAGGACGAGGCTGATTACAGGGCAAAAAAGCAATAAACCGTTCTTCTGGAGTGGCAATTTGCGCTGCGCACAGTTTTATTGTGCGCAGCGTTTTTCATTTTAAATCTTTAGTGAATAAAATTATTGACAAATAAATGAACTGATGCTAAACTTGTATCAATTTAAATCGGTATTTTAAAAAATCGGAAAAATATTTTCCACACTTTTTTCCGTCCTCTTTCGAGGACGTTTATTGTGTCGGGGGAGACGATGAAATGAACGTATTTTTAGCCTTACTGCCCATACTTGCGATTCTAATAATGCTTCTGGTATTTAAAAAGTCCGCCGATATCAGCGGGATAGTAGGATGGATTGTAGTATGCGTCGTTGCGGTTGCCTTCTTCAGCACAAGCCTTGAGGTCGTGGCAAGATCAACCGTCGCGGGACTTGTCAAGTCGTTTTCAATCTCGCTTATGGTCGCAGTATCCCTTCTGCAGACGACGTTTATGGAAAAGACGGGCGCTCTTAAAAGAATTACCGTTTTTTTAAAAACTGTTTCGAACGGGAACAAGGCTATACAGATACTGCTGATAAATATAGGCTTCGGCTCTGTTATGGTGGCCGTCGGGGCGACTCCAGTTTCCATATTGCCGCCGATCATGGTGGCCATGGGCTATGGCACGGGAGCGGCGATAATTCTTCCGGCAATAGGCTACAATTCACTTTGTACATACGCTCTGCTCGGCGCTCCGGTAGTTGTTCTTGTCGATATGGCAAACAAGTTCGTCGGAGGCAATTCCGTTACGCTGTCACAGGTGGGCATGGCATTTACACCTATGGTGGCAGTCGTATCGGTCCTGATCGGCTTTTGCATGCTCTGGTACGTTGATAAATGGCAGGGGATCAAAAAAGGCTGGCTTCCGTGCGTGTTGTCAGGGGTGGCGATAGGGGCCGTTTCCGCAATCTCGAGCAGAATAGACAACCTCGTGCCGCTTACCGGCTTCCTCTGCGGACTGGCGGTAATTGCCGTGCTGGCTCTGTTTCTTAAGCTTACCGGGCATAGGTTTATTGATAAGTCAATCTTATCGGAAAGCGAAATCGCCTGCGAAAAGTCGCTTCCGCTCTGGAAGGCATTTATGCCGTGGATACTTCTAATAGTGGTAGTCCTTTTCCTCAATCTTAATAAGGGCATATTCAATACGCTCTATTACAAATGGCTTTTTCCGATAAAGGGTATTTCTGCGGACGGCAGCGGTATAGCAACAAGATTCGTCTGGAACGCCTACACTTGGGTGCTGGTCAGCACAATAGTTTCAATTCCTTTCCTGAAACCGACAAAACAGCAGCTTAAGGACACTTTGAAGGTTTGGTGGAAACGCGCCCCGCGCCCTGTCCTTGCGGCCGCCGTCTATTTTGCGATTGGCGAAGTAATGAATATGTCTGGATACAATATGCTGTACAACGCAAACCATCAGCTGCCGAAATTTCTTAAGAGCAGCATGATTAAGGTTCTATCCGACGCATCCGTGCAGCTTTTCAAGTCCGCTTACGGCTTTTTCGTTTCATTTATCGGGCTTATCAGCGGCTTCCTTACGGGCAGCGCGACCTCCGCTATCGGAATGTTCGGAAACTATACAATGTCTACGGCAAAGGGACTTGGCGCTGATATTATCGCCGTAACGGCAGCGCTTGCCTTTGGCGCGGGGCTTGCAAGCATGGTATCTCCCGCCAAGCTTCAAAATGCCTCCGCTTCAATAGATAAAATAGGGGAGGAAAACAAGGTCATTCGCATAGCATTCGTGTTTTCAATTATTCTTACGCTGGTATCTTCAGTGATTGCCGTGGTTATTGTGCTGTAAAAATCCGCCAAAAAATGAATATGGCCGCTCTTGCGGTACTCAAAATACGGAAATCAATGTTGCCTGATTATATCGGTGCAATCGATTTCCGTATTGTATTTGAGGCTTGCAAGGTGATTTGAGGCTTGCAAGGTGAATTTTTATAAATAATAGACATAAATTATCCGGAAAATTTATTGGCGATTGTGTATAATAGTATGGATATAAGTTCTATCTTATGTTATTATAATTTCATTATTATGTAATAAGGGAAGTATATGCGTAAGTTTGAACCAGTAATTTTTAATTTTCTTGAAGAATACTGCGCAAGCGGCGTTATGCCCATGCACATGCCCGGGCATAAGAGAAATGCCGCGGACGCGCCCTTCCTCGCAAGGCTCGGCGGCGAGTTGGACATTACCGAAGTAGAAGGGTTTGACGATTTGCATAACCCCAGAGGAATACTGCTGGACTCGATGGAGAGAGCGGCGAATCTTTGGAGAAGCAAGCATTCCGTCTATCTCGTAAACGGAAGCACCTGCGGAATTCTTGCCGGCGTTTACTCGGCCGCTAAGCGCGGAGGAAAGGTCGTTATGGCTAGGAACTGCCATATGTCGGTCTATAACGCCGTGGAGCTCTGCGGATTGGATCCGGTTTTTTTAATGCCCGGTATCGACGCAGGCTTCGGGATTTACGCTTCTCTGGCTCCGGCAGATGTCGAGGCGGCTCTGGAAATGAATCCGGACGCAAGCCTCGTGATATTGACAAGCCCAACCTATGACGGAGTTATCAGCGATATCCAGTCAATTTGCGAAATCGCGCATGCGCGCCGGATTCCGGTCTTGGTTGACGAGGCGCACGGCGCTCATCTTGGATTCTCTCCCTGCTTTCGGGGAGGGGCTGTCGAAGCGGGAGCCGATATAGTGATTCAAAGTTTACATAAGACACTGCCAAGCCTTACGCAGACCGCTATCGCACATGTAAACGGGAACTTAATAAACTACAAGAAGTTTATGCGGAGTCTGACAATTTTTGAAACGAGCAGTCCGTCATACCTGATGCTTGCTTCGATTGACGGCTGCGTCGGGCTTCTTGAGAGCAAAGGAAATGAACTGTTCAAACAGTGGGAAGAGAATCTTAACATTTTCGATGAAAGGATAAGCGTTCTCGAAAACCTGGAAGTGCTTATACACGGAGCCGACGTTTTGAAAAATCATCCCGAAATATATGAGTTTGACAGAAGCAAAATACTTATTTCCTCCAGGAGGAAGACGTATTCGGGCCATTATCTGACAAAGGCGTTCAGGATGGAGCATAATATTGAGCTCGAGATGGCTTCAGGCAATTACGCACTTGCGATGACGGGACTTGGCGATACAAAGGAGGGAATTAAACGTTTTGCCCGCGCTCTTTGCAGGCTCGATCAGACCTGTAATAAGAGTGATTCGAAGCCGATTACAACTCCGATTCCGGCAATCCCGAAAAGAAAGATG
>JAJUHS010000112.1 GCA_029267755.1 Clostridiales bacterium | reverse complement strand
TGCAAATGGATACATGAAAAGCAAAAGCCCGGCAAGTCCAATGCCATTGAAAATCTGCTTCCACTGCCAGATCTGATCGCCCGGATCGATTTTAGCGTGTCCAGCAGGAACACCAATGGTATTGTACATAAAATCCGTGACTGCAGCTGAGCTTTTGGACGAGAATATCTCAAGCGGATGGTTCGCGGGGATAGACCAGTAAACCCTGCTGACGTCCTTGCCATTGATTTTGCCGGTGTAATACTTTCCGCTCTGAACGGGGCCGGTAGCGTTTTGGTCTACCTGCTGTACCCAAGTGAGAGCGGCCTTACTTTCAAGGATTCTGGCAGGATCGTTGCCTACGTCGGGTTGCTTGAAGAAGAACTCGTCGTATTTGCCGGCGATTACTCCCCAGCTGCAGTCGGCAAAGTATGTGCCATCAATGCCCTTGAAGGTTATCGGGGTGTATGTAGGATCAAAGCCCTGCTCACAGACGGCTTTAATTCTCATCGGACCCTTGCCGGTGATTTCCTGCTGCATGTAATAGGTCATCGCCATTGTGACCATTCTTGCCCCCATCGAGTGGCCCACAAGAGCAATTTTGTCGGTATCAACGCAGGTTAAGTTGTTGCAGGCGTATTCAACAAGCTCGACTACGCTTCCGCAGTCCTTAGCGCCCAGCTCCTTTACGGTGCTGGTCGGTGAGGAGCTGCCCTGACCGTAGGCATCGCCAGAAATAACGATAAAACCACGGCGTGCAAGCTCTACCATGTTCATGTCCTGCATTTCAAGATTGTGTTGGCTGCCGTGTTGTGCCACGACCAAGGGCAGCTTTTTTGTGGAGCTTGCGTCATTCGGAAGGTATATTTCGGCGTTGAGTTCAAGTCCGCCGCCCGTAATAAGCTTGAAGTGGCGGACAGTCACGGTACCACCGGCTGTCTGAACAAAGTATGCTCCCAAGATGCTGATGATAATCATTGCAATAGAGATCAACAGCCAAACCTTTGTAGATATACCATTTCTCTTTTTCGTCTCTAACATAAGTTTTCCCCTTTTCTCATTTACTGGTAATATAATACTGCGGATATACTTCGCGTATTCCAGCCTAACCTGAAGATAAAAATAGTAAAATATTAGTGATGTGTGATTATCAAAAATTATTAAACTTTTGACCTAAAATTAACACAACTTATTATACAACTCAATAATGATTTAAGCCTAAACTGTATTTTCATCGGTTAGCCTAATTGGAAAATCTTTATGTTAGTAATTTTTTCGGGATTTGTATTCTTTTTTAGGTATGGGTATAAATATTTGTACTATTAACCCTTGATATACTGGTAATACCAGTTATATAATTTAGTAAAGAGATGGACGGTGATAACTTGCAAAAGAAGTATTTACAGATATGTAAACATATTACTGACGCTTTTGCGGCAGGCCTATATACAACGGGTGACAAGCTGCCGACGGAGCTTAAACTCGCCGAAGAATACTGCGTCAGCCGCCAGACGGTGCGGCAGGCACTTGATAAGCTTGAAAAAGACGGTTTTATCGAAAAAGTGCAGGGTAGCGGCTCATATATAACGGAAAAAGCGGCAAAAATGAAAAAAACCATGCGCATTGCTGTGATAACAACATATATAAACTCCTATATATTCCCCTCGATTCTTCATGGAATTGAGGAAGTCGCGACTGCAAACAACTATTCGCTTATAATGCGGGCGACAAATAACAGTATTGCTGAGGAAAGAAAGATTTTACACAATATTTCTGCAAATTCGGTAGACGGTATTATTGTGGAGGGCACCAAGACTGCTCTTCCCAATCCTAATATTGCTTTTTATAAGGAACTTGCGGATAAAAATATTCCGATTGTATTTTTTGACGGTTATTATCCAGAGATTATGGAGGGCCGTTATGATAAGAGCGTATATGTTGTGACGGAGGATTACTGGGGCGCTTATAATTTGACGGCTGAGCTTATCCGAGAAGGTCACAGCCTGATTTGCGGAATTTTTAAAAGTGATGATATACAAGGCGTGCGACGCTTTTCGGGATACATTGACGCTTTGACGGAGAAGGAAATCGATATTAACGATGACTGCATTATTTGGTTTAATACCGAAACAAAATTTCTTCTAGAACAGCAGCTTTCCCGGTCGAAAATGATTTCAGAGTGCTCGGCAATTGTATGCTATAACGACGAAGCGGCAGCGCAGGTGCTTGCTTATCTTGAGAAGAATCCCGGGAACGTAACTGCGCTTCGTAGCTTTGATGGAGCGATTTCGATTCAGCAGAGAGGTATTGATTTCAAGTCATGCGTGCATCCAATGGAGAATCTGGGACGAATCGCTGCTAATAAGCTGCTTCAAATAATAAACGGCGGCCGTGAGGAAAGCTGCATAATGCAATGGGAATAACGGTTTGAACAATAAAATACATTGTATTTTTTATAAAAAACAGCGCAAAATCAGTAGCGAAATCTGAAAAATCAGCGTTTGGAATATGACGCCATAAACCACATAATTTACTTGAATATAAGTTTTCGCCGGGGTAAAGATATAAACGGGGGAAAACCCCATATATAAAATTTCAAGGAGTTATGTAAAATGGCAAATAACAACCAGCTCATTAATGCTAATGCCCGTGATGCTATGAACCGCTTTAAGATGGAAACAGCCGCTCAGGTCGGCGTAACACTTAAGCAGGGCTACAACGGCGACATTACCGCAAGGCAGGCCGGAAGCATCGGAGGCCAGATGGTCAAAAAGATGATCGAAGCCTACGAGAACGGCATGAAGTAAGGTTTCTGATTAAAAAAGAAGGCGGCATCGTTTGATGCTGCCTTTCTTTGTTTGCCTATTTTTTGTATTCAAATTCAAGATTATAAATGCTGACGGTATCGCCTTCCTGTATGCCCATATTTTCCAGGCGGTCAAAAAGACCGGAATTTCTGAGTGTTCTGTCGAAAAACATTCTTGACTCGAAATCAGAGAAATTAATCGATCCCAGCAGCCTTTCCATCCATGCGCCCTCAATAACATACACATTGCCATCGACGACGGTGATCGTAAGATCATCTATCGATTCCGGAACAGCCTCCGGCTCCACATAATCGGGAGCAAATACATGGACAGGTGGGAGCCGAGAAAGCTCATCGGCAATCGCCATAACAAGGTCGTGCACCCCAATGTGGGCGGCGGCGGAAATGGCAAAGAAACGGTAGCCTTTTGCCTCCGCATAAGACTTGAGTTTATCAAGGAGAGTCTTATCCTGAAGTATGTCGCATTTGTTGGCGGCGACGATCTGAGGCCGGCTCGCAAGCTCGGGGCTGTATCGTGAAAGCTCCTCGTTTATTTTTTCGAAGTCTTCAATAGGGTCTCTGCCCTCGCTTCCGGAAACGTCGACAATATGGACGATAAGACGGCAGCGCTCAATATGGCGCAGAAAATCATGCCCAAGACCGGCACCTTCGGAAGCACCCTCGATAATCCCGGGAATGTCCGCCATTACGAAGGATTTGCCTTCCGCCGCGTAGACCACACCGAGGTTCGGATAAAGAGTGGTGAAGTGATAATTTGCGATCTTAGGATGCGCTTTTGATACAACCGACAGCAGAGTGGACTTTCCCACGTTCGGAAAACCCACAAGCCCGACGTCGGCGATGAGCTTAAGCTCGAGAATGATCTCGCGCCGCTGTCCGGGAAGGCCGGGTTTTGCAAAGCGTGGAGCCTGCCTCGTGGGAGTCGCAAAGTGGCTGTTGCCCCAGCCGCCGTTACCGCCCCGTGCGACAACAAAGGGCTCGCCGTCAGCCATATCCTTAATAAGCTTGCCGGTTTCCTTATCTATCACCAAGGTGCCCCGTGGGACCTTGAGAACAAGGGACTCTCCGTCCTTGCCGGAGCATTTTTTTCCGCTGCCGTCGGCTCCGTTGCCCGCGACATATTTTCTTTTATAGCGGAAGTCCATTAACGTTGACATGTTGCTGTCGGCAACTAAAATTATATCGCCGCCCCTGCCGCCGTCTCCGCCGTCCGGGCCGCCCGCCGAAATATACTTTTCACGGTGGAACGCTACCGCTCCGTTTCCGCCGTTTCCCGCTATTACGGTGATCGGCGCCTTATCTACAAACAATTTTACGCCTCCTTTACGGTTGTTTGCCTATTTATGAGTAATGCCTATAGTATAACCACACGGTATAATACTCTGAGAGCCTACTAATCGGAGAACACCGGGCAAATGTCATAGGTGCATAACCTAATTAAATTTAAATAACAAGGCTTGATTTCAAAGGCCGAAATGCATTAACTGAGCATTTCGGCAAGCGCACATTAATTATTTCCCCATTTAAAGCAAAGCAAACAAAAAGGCGGGCATTGCCCGCCTTTTATTCCAGCAATTATTCCTCGTAAACGGAAACAGCCTTGCGGTCCTTGCCGAGACGTTCAAAACGGACACGGCCGTCAGACAGTGCATACAGCGTATCGTCGCTTCCGCGGCCGACATTTATACCTGGATGAATCTTTGTACCGCGCTGTCTTACAAGTATGTTGCCCGCCAATACGAACTGACCGTCGGCTCTCTTGACGCCGAGACGCTTTGACTCGCTGTCTCTGCCGTTTCTTGTGGAGCCCACACCTTTTTTATGTGCCATGGTTTACACCTCCATAGTATCTGATTAAAAGTTTAGAAATTCAAGCCGGATCAAAAAGTGATAGAGGAAATCTGAACCTTGGTATAGGGCTGCCTGTGGCCCTGCTTTCTGCGATAGTTTTTCTTGGCCTTCATCTTGTAAACGATGATTTTCTTGGATTTACCATTCTTGACCACCTCAGCCGTAACGGTGGCGCCGGATACTGTGGGGGCACCGAAGCTCTGGGTGTCGTCGCCGATGACGGCAAGAACCTTGTCAAAAGTAACTTTTTCCCCGGCCTCAGCGGGAAGCTTTTCAATATAGATTACGTCGCCCTCGGCAACTCTGTATTGCTTTCCGCCGGTTTCGATTATTGCGTGCAGCACTTGGCATTGCACCTTCCTTATCATAGTCTCGCTATTATGGGCGAGAGCCCAAAGCGGCTCTGCTTGACATGGCCCATTCAAAGCGGCTTTGAAAGTATATCATTTCAATACTCAAATGTCAACATATTTTGCTTATTATTATGCGTTTACCATTTATTTCGAGACCAAAGCACGGGTATCTCTGGCAATCATAAGCTCCTCGTTGGTCGGTATGACGAAAATTTTAGCCACGGAGCCTTCTCCGGTTATGTCGCGCTCCTTGCCCCTTACGTTGTTCTTCTCAGGATCAATCTTAAGTCCCAGCCCGGCAAGCTGGTTTACGATGCTCTCTCTGGTGTCGGGGCCGTTCTCGCCGATGCCGGCGGTGAAGACGAGTGCATCGAGTCCGCCGAGAGCTGCCATATACGAACCGATGTATTTGGCAATTTCATAATCAAACATATCGAGCGCAAGCTGGGCGCGGGCATTGCCCTTTTTCGCCGCATCCTCAATGTCACGGAAGTCGGAGGATAGACCGGATATCGCGAGAACGCCGGATTTTTTGTTGAGTATGTTAATTACTTCTACTGCGCTGAGGTTTTCATTTTCTGCTACGAAACCGATGATAGCAGGGTCAATGGAGCCCGAGCGGGTTCCCATCAGAAGTCCCTCAAGAGGGGTAAGCCCCATGGTGGTATCGATGCATTTTCCGTCCTTGATGGCGGCGATGGAGGAGCCGTTTCCTAGATGGCAGGTTATCACTCTGGTACCCTCGGTACGTCCGAGCAGCTCGCAGATACGGCCGCTGACATAGCGGTGGGATGTGCCGTGAAAGCCGTAACGTCGGATTTTATACTTCTCGTAATATTCATACGGAATGGCATACATATAAGCTTTGGGTGGCATCGTTTGATGGAAGGCGGTATCAAAAACGGCGACCTGAGGTACGCCGGGCATTACCTTCTCACAAGCTTCGATGCCCATGAGGTTTGCGGGGTTGTGAAGAGGGCCGAGCGGAATATACTCGCGGATCGCTTCCTTAACCTTTTCGTCGATAATTATGGAAGCAGAGAATTTGTCGCCGCCGTGGAGAACACGATGCCCAACGGCGTCGATTTCGCCCATATCCTTTATGACGCCGCCGTTAGCGGCGGTAAGAGCCTTGAAAACAAGCCTGATGGCCGCAATGTGGTCAGGCATTGCCTCCTCATATGTTACGGGGACGGCACCTGTTGGCTTGTGCGTAAGAACCGATCCGTCGATTCCTATACGTTCACAGACGCCCTTTGCCATA
>JAJUHS010000066.1 GCA_029267755.1 Clostridiales bacterium | reverse complement strand
TGTCGAAAAACTTGTTTACAGCAAAAAAGCTTCGCAGAATTTCCGCCACGAATGGCGGAAACAAAGTCAAATCTGTCATTTCCGGCGGCGTGTACGTCGGAAATGACACCTCTCATGACGGCGCGGCAGAGCGGCCGTCATGCAATCCCCTTGTCAAAAAAGCCCTTTGGGCTTTTTTGACAGTCTGAACTGCGGCTGGTTTCAGCCGCAGTTTCAATTTGTCGGGGCGTACTCGGAGGGTATGCCTCCCTGTAAGCTAATTTGCTGTGCCGTACCGCTGGTTATATTCAGCAGTCGCCTTCGCTGCCTGCGCCGTTCCTTTGGAGCACTGGGGACTGCTCAGCGGGCAGTGCTTGGGACAGCCTGTGCAAAACATGCTGCTCAGATATTGCTTAAGCGTTGGAACTGTGGTTTCAGCCTTGCTTGTTACCGCAGGCTCTTCCTTCTTGATTTCCGGAGACGCCGTGGTTATGGAAGCGCCGCCGTCGGATACGGTCTCGCTGACCGTCGGCGCCTCCGTATAGTATGCGATGCTGTTTTTATAGTTGGAATAAAAGCTGCTGTAAGCAATATAGATTATAAGCGTGATGGCCGCAAAGCCGCTTACGCTTTTTACAACCTGTTTGCTTCTCCAATTGATAAACATCTGCTTTGCCACCGCGGCCAGGTATTTTGCGTGCAGCAGAACGTGCCCCAGCAGTATAACGAGGCAGATATAGGACGACGCCTTATGCACCAGGTAAACCGTCATCCAAACCGGCTCTATATCGAAGCTGAACAGAACCCTCGAAATCAAAATCCCGGTTATTATCGCGGCGAACATCCCGAACGGAAGAAATATGTCCGAATAATAAAGCAGTTTTTTTGACATTCCGGCTTTGCCGCTGATCACGCTGCGCCGCAAACCCTTTATCAGATTGATGTTGAGCAAAACATGGAGTATGAATAATACTCCGATACCTATGCCCACCGTTTCATGAAAAAAAGCCCCCGTACCCAGCTCGAAAACCAGAAGTATATACAAAACCGTCATCACCACATCGAGCAGTATCTTGAATACGGTTTTTCCTTTCATTTCATCACTCTTCCTTTCTTAACTTAAAGTTGTTATAGTTATTAAAACAGATAAAGCTGAAAATTTTCTTAAATTCTATTAACATATTTTGACTATATTGATTATATGCGATATAATTAGGCCTGCAATAATGTCGGGAGGTTTTGAAATGATAAAAGCCATAGTTTACAAGTCAAATACCGGTTTCACAAAAAAGTATGCCGAGCTTCTGTCTACCGAAACGAGTCTGCCCCATTACTCTATTGAGGAGTCGGATAAGCATCTGCAAAAAGATGATAAAATTATATTTCTGGGATGTATCATGGCCGGAAGCATCAAGGGTCTGAGGAAGGCCAAGCAGAGATACAACATTCGCGCAGCGGCCGGTGTCGGCATGACCGAGCCGTCGGCGGAGTATCTCGCCACCCTTAGAAAGACTAACCGCCTTGAAAGCATGCCCTGCTTTTATCTCCGCGGCGGCTTCGATATTGACAAGCTGCACGGGTTAAGCAGGCTGATACTCAGCGCGGCCAACTCGGCAGCCGCAAAAAAGAACGGCGGAAATAATACCGAACTAAACAGGGCTGATTATGTTTCGTCAGAGAACCTTTGCGAGCTTATGGATTGGTATAGGAGAAATAATTAGGGCATGCACGAATACACTCTTAAACGTTCCTTGCGCAAAACCGTCTCTCTGGAGGTTACGAGGGATCTGTCCGTACTTGTACGCGCCCCCATGTATATGCCGGCGCATGAAATCGACCGCTTTGTCGAAAACCATGAGGTGTGGATAGAAAAAAACCTTAATCGTCAGAGGGAGCGGGCGGAAACCGAGTTTTGCCCCTCCGATTTTGAAATCGCAGAACTTAAAAGAAGCGCAGGTGAATACTTTTTCCGAAAGACTGCCTATTACTCTGAAATCATGCGCCTCAAGCCTGCCTCCGTAAAGATCACATCCGCGAAAAAGCGCTTCGGAAGCTGCAACGGAGTCAACGGCATCTGCTTTTCGTGGAGGCTGATGCTCTACCCCGAGGCGGCAAGGGATTATGTAGTAGTCCATGAGCTCGCCCACATAGTACATAAAAACCACGGCAAAAAGTTCTATGAGCTCATCGCCTCTGTTCTCCCCGACTATAAGGAACGCAGAAAGCTGTTAAAAATCCAATAAATACTCTTAAAACGAGGCGGCACTTCAGATGCCGCCTCGTACGTTTTTCATAGATATCTTTTACCCTGCCAGGTATCACGCTCAGCCATCGCTTTGTCGATTGAGCCGAGAACCCTGATTTTATCACGGCTCCAAAGCGGTGCAATAAGCGTCCTTTTATCACCGTCGCCGGTAAGGCGCTCTATTACGGTTTCAGGCGGCAGGACCTCAAGCTGGCGGACTACGGCGTCAATATACGCATCTGGCGTCATTGGTTCATAAAGACCGTTATTATACATTTCGCAAAGCCTTGTTCCGCGAATAACATGCAAAAGATGTATTTTGACGGCGTCCGGGCGCAGCTCACCCAGAACTCTTGCGCTTTCGGCCATCATTTCCGTACTTTCCCCGGGCAGGCCATTTATAAGGTGGACGCAGGTGCGTATGCCCCGCTCCTTGAGTGCGCTGAAGCTTTTACGAAACTCTGAAAACGTATGGCAACGATTTATAAGCTCCGCGGTTTTGTCATGCACAGTTTGAAGTCCGAGCTCAACGGTGAGGTAGGTTCGGTGCGAAAGCTCCTCAAGGCAATCAAGAACGTCACATGGCAGGCAGTCCGCGCGGGTGGCGATTGAAATTCCGCATACGCCCTCACATTTGAGTGCTGCTTCATAGACCTCGCGA
The DNA here is from genome assembly GCA_029267755.1 of Clostridiales bacterium. GTDB lineage: Bacteria > Bacillota > Clostridia > Oscillospirales > Oscillospiraceae > DUPK01. Next base: position 7,885 of record JAJUHS010000066.1, on the reverse strand, counting down.
AGCCTGTCTGTGGGAGCGTAGGTGTTCGTATGAGCCTGAAAATAGGCCACAGCTTTCGCATCGGGTTTCTTTTCGCGTATCCGTTTAAGCTCAGAATCAAGCTGACTCTTAATATCCACATCCGGCAAAGAGGTAAAATATCCGCTCCCGCCGCCGCAGTAAATGCAGCCGCCGAACCCTCTGCTGCCGTCGATATTCGGGCAGGTAAAACCCGCGTCTATGACCGCCTTCATGGCGTTCAGGTTGTTTTTTCCGTTATGATACGAAAGCGTATGATAGCGCTTGTTGTCATCAGAAAAAATAAACGGATTCATAACGCACCTCTGGTTTTTTGCCCGAATTTCGGCAATACTATATGCGAAAAGCAGAGTAGATGGAGTTGAAAAAATGCAGAAGTATAAATGCAAAGCCTGCGGATATATTTACGATCCCGAAATAGGAAACCCTGACAAGGGCATTCCCTCCGGAACCGAGTTCGAGGAACTGCCGGACGACTGGGTCTGCCCGACCTGCTTCCTTAGCAAGGACCAGTTTGTTCCGAACAAGTCTTACTCCTCCGCAAACAGATGATATTCTTCCAGGCATTTGCTCCGCCGCCAGTAAATGACGGCGGAGCTTTCGTTTTTTGCGCAAAACAATTCTTTTAGCCTGATTCTATACCGCGCCGCTGAGGTGTGTCAACAGATGGTTTTTACTCCTGTACCTGTGCCGGTGCAGCTGTGCAGCTTCCGTCGCACGCTCCTCTGTTTTGCCCGGCGGCTCGGTTTTGCCTGCCTATTCCGCTGCCGTCGCGCGGCCCCATTCTATGTCCGCGGCCATTCTGGCTGCCGGTGCCGGTGCCATCGCATACGCCCGTCCCGTCACAGGTGCCGTTTCCGTAACGCATACCGCTCTGAGTGCATGTTCCGGTTCCGTCGCATACACGCCTTGCGTTAGCCGCACCGTAGCGGTTGCCTGGGGCTGTTCCGTCGGTTGTCGCCGCAAGAGCTGCCGCAGACGCGGTGCTGATTACAAGAACGGTCATTCCGACAGCGATTATTTTTTTCAAGTTCTTCATGGTGATTTCCCTTTCGTTAATTAATTTTTAAGATTTGGGTTTTGTTCCCCTTATCTGTTTTTAAGATAACTCCCAATTATGGCAAAAGTGTGTTTTATGTTTTTATTTTTTGTGATTTTAGGGTAGCTTTACCGTATGCTTTTCAACATAAGCGGCCTCCTCGGAGGACAGAGTGCCTTTAGCCTTCAGAATCTGCACGGCAGTCTCCGGGAGGTATGTATCTGCCGTCAAATCTACCGGCACTTTAACATATAGCGCAACAAAAAGTCTTACAGAACCGGTTCCGATCTCGTTGCTTGCTCCCGCATAGATTTTTTCAAGGTCCTTGACAGCGAAGTTCTCAGCATTTTCCTTGACATTAAAAGCGCTGGCAAGGTCGCTCACAGGAATTTTGAATAGACCTCCTATTTCCGAGAATTTATATGAGCCGCGAATATCCATAGGATCATACTGAACCTGATTCTGATTTTCACCCGAGCCTTGACCTTGAGCGGCACTCTGGACTGTTGTTTGGCTTTGCGAAAGTCTTCTCGGCACCTTTGCAGATTCAGTCGTCCAAAGTCCGAGCACCATTGAGAGGGCAATTCCGATAACGGCTATGCCTATCGAAATAAAAACAGCGATTTGTGGTTTAAGCTTCAACTTTGACGCCCTCCTTCTCTTCCGACAATTTGTTTGTACTGATTACAACCGTATCCTTAATCGGGCAGGAAACCTCGCTTGTGCACTTGTGGCAGCTTATGCACTGATGGCTTCGCACTGCTTCCTTCTTTGAAACCTCGATATTCATCGGGCAGACCCTGTCGCATTTTCCGCAGCTGATGCAGGTATTCTTATTGCGGCGAATTTTGAATACACGGAACAGATTGAAAAGTCCGAGGAACGCACCGTAGGGGCAGAAGTATTTGCACCATGGTCTTTCAATAAAGAGCGACAACACTGCGATTACTCCGAGCACGATATATGCCGAAAGCGCGACTTCATTTGTAAAGAAGTTAAAGAGCGCGTAGTAGGGGTCCATATTCTGAAACAGCAGCTTTGATGTGATAGCCGTTTGATAGACGACGAGCGCGAGGACAACATATCTGAGGTATCTGAGTATGCTGTCAAGCTTTTTGGGGATAAGGCTGTTATACCTTTTTCCGAGAAGTTTTTTTCCAAGCTTCCCTATCCATTCCTGGAACGTTCCGAAGGGGCAGATATAACCGCAGAAGATTGCGCCGAATAAAAGTGCAACCAGTATTCCGATAATCATCAGAATAAACGAGGAATTATGTATTTTCTGAATGAACGATCCGGTAGCCGCAAAGCCGTAAAGCGTTTCAATTCCTCCGAAGGGGCATATCGCATGGAGCGATACTTCCGGGAGGAACGGGAGCTTAATCCCCTTCTCCGCCAGCCATTTGCTGATGGAAACCATAAAGACAAGCAAAAAGAAAAAAATCTGAATTACTATTCTGATTATTGCGGATTTGCTTTTTTTCGTTTTCATATAAGCCCTCCAATCTTTTGATTTTAATATCCTATATAATAATGGCAAAAGTGTGTCTTTTATTTTCTGATTTTGTGTCTAAAAAACATACTTTTGCCATATATTTGATTTAGATTGTAGTATAATGATAATTAGTAAAAACATTTTGCGGGGTGACGCCATGCCAACAGTTCTTATTGCCGATGACAACCGTCAGATAACGTCAATTCTTGAGGAATACGCGAAAAAGGAAGGTTATGCGCCGAAGGTTGCATTTGACGGGCAGGAGGCGCTTGAGCTATTTAAAAAAATGCAGCCGGACATCGTGCTTCTGGACGTTATGATGCCAAAGATGGACGGCTTTGAGGTATGCCGCGAAATCAGGAGAACCTCGAACGTTCCGGTAATTATGATAACCGCAAGAGGCGAGGATTTCGAAAAGATCATGGGCCTTGACATCGGGGCCGACGATTATATCGTCAAGCCCTTTTCTCCCGGCGAGGTTATGGCGAGGATAAGGGCGATACTGAGGCGCGTTCAAACTGAGGAGCGCAAGAAGCATGTTTTTTCGTTCATGAACCTCACTGTCAGCCTCGACGACTACATAGTCACAGTCGATGGCAAAGATGTACCGCTTACCAAAAAGGAGCTTGAAATACTTTGGACGCTCGCAACCAATAGAAACAAGGTCTTTTCCCGCGATAATCTGCTGAACAGCCTATGGGGCTACGATTACTTTGGCGACAACCGCACTGTAGATTCGCACATCAAGCGTCTGCGCTCAAAGCTGGACGCATATCCGCACGAAGGCTGGGAAATCAGAACTATCTGGGGTGTCGGCTACAAGTTTGAGGTAAAAAACGATGAGAAATAAGATTGCCATCCGGCTGATGCTGTATTTTTCTGCCGCAATCCTCCTTTTTTCGGCTGTTATTGGTCTTGTATTTGTTTCGCTCTTTCGCAGCTATACCATAAACAGCACCAAAGCGGAGCTTGAAAAGCGAGCCGTTACCATCGCAAATACTCTGTCCGGACTCCACATAGGCTCTGCAGGTTCCGGTCAATATAAGGGGTACGGAGAAATGGGGGGCGGCTACGGCGCGTATCTGCGTTTTATAGACGATATCGCAATGTCGGACGTTTGGATTGTCGACGAAAACCTTCAGCTAATAACCAGCGGCTTGCGCGGTAATAATTATAACTATGCCGAGCTCCCCAAAAACGCTGAAACAGTCGTCAAAAATGTGTTTGCCGGCAGCACTACGTTCAGCGAGGGCTTCAGTGACCTTCTGAAAGCACCGACTCTGACTGTCGGCACTCCGATTAGGTCTGGCGGTCAGATAACGGGTGCGCTGCTGCTGCACACCTCCGTGGACGGAATGACGGACGCTACGTCACAGGGCGTAAAGATACTCGCAATCAGCATATTGGCGGCGCTGCTTTTTTCCCTTGTCCTTTCAATCTTTCTTTCATTTTCTTTTACAAACCCGCTTAACAAAATGAAAAGGTCCGCAATTTCACTTGCGGACGGAAATTACGGAGCAAAAACCGATGTGCGGCAAAATGACGAAATAGGCGAGCTTGCTTCCGCAATCGACGTTCTGAGCGTAAAGCTCGAAGCTGCACGGAAGGAAAGCGAAAAGCTTGAAAACCTGCGCCGCGAATTTGTTGCCAACGTATCACACGAGCTCAAAACCCCCGTAACGGTGCTGCGCGGCTCCCTTGAAGCGATATGCGACGGCGTTGTAACCGAGCCTCAGCAGGTCGAAAGCTACCACCGCAACATGCTTAAAGAAACAATATACCTTCAAAGGCTTGTAAGCGATCTTTTGGATTTATCGAGACTCCAGAACACGGATTTTAAGATTGAAACGCAAAAGCTGAACCTTATCGACGTACTCAGCGACGCCGTAAGAAGCGCCGGACAAATGGCTTTGAAAAAGGAAATAACGATAACCGAGAAATATGACGGGCAGTCCCCCGTCATGGACGGCGATTACGGACGCCTTCGCCAGATGTTCCTAATTATCCTCGATAACGCGGTAAAATTTTCGCCTAATGGCGGAAATGTTACAGTCACTTTTGAAGGGAATGCAATATCGATCCGCGATAACGGCCCCGGCATAACGGAAAACGATCTTCCACATATTTTCGACCGTTTTTATAAAGCAAGATCAGAGGAAAACAAAAGCGGTTCGGGTCTCGGACTCGCCATTGCAAAGCAGATCGCCGACCGGCACAATATCAGGATTTCCGTCAGCAGTAAAATAAACGAGGGGACAGAGTTTAGGTTTGAATGCTGCGCCGAAAAAGAACTTAAGAATGTTTAGCTGTTAGAAATAATCCGGCTGCGATATTTCGCAGCCGGACTCCATATTTGGAATAGTCTAGTAGCCAAGTCGAGAAGTAGTTGTTAATTGTTACAAATTTTTTCATATTTTAATAGCAATATTGCTAAATATAATACTTGTTTTTCATGAATAATAGTCCTATAATAATCCGACATGTGAACAAATTATAAATTAGTATGGAGATGTGCAATGATATCCTACAAGTTTCTGCTAGACATAGCGTTAATCCTGCTCAGCACTAAATTGTTGGGGCTGCTCTCAAGATGGCTGAAAATGCCCCAGGTCGTCGGTGCTCTGATCGCCGGACTGGTTCTCGGCCCTGCGGCCTTAAATATTTTGCAGGAAACGGACTTTATTAAAAAGATTTCAGAGCTCGGAGTTATTATTTTGATGTTTACCGCAGGTCTTGAAACTGACTTTGTTGAGCTTAAGAAGGCAGGAAAGGCCTCGTTTATAATTGCCATGACAGGCGTTCTTGTTCCGCTCGCCGGAGGCACGCTGATTGCCTACTTTTTCAATACGGGCGATACCGGCAACAAACTGCTTCAGAACATCTTTATCGGCGTAATACTCACCGCTACCTCCGTAAGTATCTCGGTCGAGACGCTTAAGGAGCTAGGTAAGCTCGATACGCGAATGGGAAGCGCCATTCTGGGCGCAGCGCTTATTGACGACATTCTGGGCATTATCGCGCTCACTGTCATAACCAGCTTTGCTGATAAAAGCGTCAATATTTTTATAGTTCTTCTGAAAATTCTGCTGTTCTTTGCTTTCGTTGCTGTCGCCGGATTTTTGTTCTATAAGTTCTTTACCGCTTACAGCAACAAATACAATAAGGATATGCGCCGCTTCGCGATTCTCGCTTTTGTGTTCTGCCTTGTTCTGTCCTATTGTTCGGAGGAGTTTTTCGGTGTGGCCGACATTACGGGAGCTTACTTCGCCGGCCTTATTATATGCAATACTCAAAGGACGAAATATATAGCCTCTCGTTTTGACACCTTGTCGTATCTTCTGCTTTCACCGGTATTCTTTGCAAGCATAGGCATTGAAATAAATCTCCCCCATATGTCGGGCAGTATAATTATTTTTACTGTTTTACTTCTGCTGGTTGCGGTCATTTCAAAGGTTACGGGCTGCGGTATCGGTGCGAGGCTCTGCGGTTATTCCAAAAACGAATCTCTGCAGATCGGTATAGGGATGATTTCAAGAGGCGAGGTTGCTCTTATAGTCGCGAACAGAGGGAACGCCCTGGGCCTTATGAGCGGTGTATTATATGGACCGATAGTTATTATAGTCGTTGTAACCACCATTATTACCCCAATATTGCTTAAATTAGCCATCAGCAAGGATAAAAGCTATCAAAAGTACTCCGACCTTGTCGAGAGTTCTCTTGTTGACAAGTACGTCGAAACAGAGCAGTTTGATCTCGCCGGTCAAAACCTTTTCGAAATGGATGCCGAGTTTAAAAAGAGAAATTCAGAAAATAGATAAAAAGCAACGGGGCTGCTTCGCAATTGAGGCAGCCCCGTTTTCATTGTACTCCTATATCTTATATGTGTGCTCCAGCGGACCTCTTCCCTTTCCGAGATCAAGCCCCGCCTTAAGGGCTCCGGTTATATAATCCTTCGCACGGACTATGCTATCCACAAGAGTATAACCGGCAGCGAGGTTACAGGCAATTGCCGAGGATAGCGTGCAGCCGGTACCGTGCGTATTAGGATTTTCCACTCTTTCGGAGGTAAACCAGCTTATCTTCCCGTTAGCTAAAAGCAAATCATCGGCGGTATCCTCGAAGTGCCCGCCCTTAATGAGAACTCCTCCCCTTATGCTTTCCGAAATCTTCTCGGCTGCTTTGACCATGTCGTCCTTGCACTTTATGGTGAGGCCGCTGATAGCCTCCGCCTCGGGTATGTTCGGCGTAATAACCGTGCCGACAGGCAGAAGCTTCGTTAGCAGCATATCGGTTGCTTCCTCGGTCAGAAGCCTGCTCCCGCTCGTCGAAACCATCACGGGATCCACCACAATGTTTTCGGCCTTGTATAAAAGAAGTTTGTCCGCAATCGTGGATATTATTTTGCCGTTCGAAACCATGCCGATCTTAACCGCGTCCGGACGTATGTCGTTGAATATGCAATCTATCTGCTGCCCGACAAATTCGGGTGTAACGTCGAAAATGCCGTAAACCCCAGTTGTATTCTGGGCGGTCAGCGCGGTAATCGCGCTCATAGCGTACATTTTGTGGACGGTGATTGTCTTTATATCCGCCTGAATTCCGGCCCCGCCGCTGGGGTCGGAGCCGGCTATTGTAAGAACCTTTTTAATCATATAAACCTCCCGGGACTATGCCGTTAAAGCAATTCTTTTATCTCGTTAAGGGAATCAACATAAAAGTCCGCGAGGGCCTTTATTTCCCCGGCGCAGTATTTTGCGCTCTCATCGCTTACCGCAACAACCCTAAACCCAGCGTTTTTCGCGGTGCGTATCGCAAACAGAGCGTCCTCGAATACATAGGATTCTTCAAACGGCGTATTAAGGCTCTTATATGCCCGCAGGAATATTTCGGGCGTGTCCTTACCGAACCCCACCTCGCCACAGGTCAGTATTTCCGTAAAATACGAAAGCATGCCGGTTCTTCCAAGTGCGGCCTCCGCCAGCCTTCTATTTGTCGCCGTCGCGAGAACCATTCTTACGCCCTTTGAATCAAGCAATTCAAGAAGTTCCCGAGCGCCGGGCTTTGCCGGAGCAATATTCTCATAAAAATCTTTAATCATGCTGTCTATGCCCTCAACAATTTCTTCGGGCGACAGGCCAAGACCATAACTTTCGCGCAGATATTCCGCCGCCTGCATAAGGCTTAACGGCCTGAGTATTTCGCGTAGGCCTTCGCGGGGCGATTTCCCCATGCTTATAAGGTAATCCGACGCAACCGTATCCCATATTTTCATGGAGTCGAGAAGCGTCCCGTCCATGTCAAAAATAGCTCCGCTGATTTTCATGAGTTCACCG
>JAJUHS010000008.1 GCA_029267755.1 Clostridiales bacterium | reverse complement strand
TTGTTTACAGCAAAAAAGCTTCGCAGAATTTCCGCCACGAATGGCGGAAACAAAGTCAAATCTGTCATTTCCGGCGGCGTGTACGTCGGAAATGACACATCTCATGACGGGCGCGGCAGAGCGGCCGTCATGCAACCCCCCCCCCCTTGTCAAAAAAGCCCTTTGGGCTTTTTTGACAGTCTGTAAAGGCTTGAGCGTTTGCTCAAGCCTTTAAATATCGTTTCATTGGTTTGTTTTGCAGATGATAAAAAATCGTATCCTTTGCCGGTCTGCAATCTATGAAAGCTACTTCGCTTTTTTCTGGCTTTCCGCTTCTTCCTTTTCAACATTTTCAAGAACGATGGAAAGAAGCCTGTAAAGCTCATCCCTTTCGGAATTTGAAAGACCGTCAAGCATCGCATCCTCGGAGGAATACATGTGCTCGATCATTGCGTTGCTCAGCTCAAGGGCCTTCTGCGTGGGCGAAATGCAGTTATAGCGCGCGTCGTGTATGCTTGAAGTCCTGGAGATAAAGCCCTTCTCTTCCAGACGGTTCAGAAGACCGGAAACGGTCGGGTTTGAAAGCTGAAGGTGCCTCTGTATGTCAAGCTGGTTTATTTCGGACTTTTTCTGGTAGTTGTTCATTAAATATACCACTATGTCCGATTGCGCTGCGGTAAGGTCAAAATCGGCAAGCCTTTTGTTGCGGTTTTTAAGCAGGGAATTATCTATACGCCTGATGATTCTGAGAGTTCTGGCTCTCTCCGGATTGAAAGGATGTGACATTTTTATCACCTCATAAGTATATTTGCAGGAGAAAATGCGAAAAAGTCTTTTACATAGATAAAACAATGTAGCATAGTAACGCTATAGTAACATTCCCGTTTGGGAAAGTCAATAAAAAAGTTACAAAAACCACAAAAAAATATTATACAAATATACTACGCCAGAATTTATTTTTGCCAATATTGTCGGATTTATTCCTTGAAGTGGATATGATTGTTAATATGATCCTCGCAGAAGCAGTGATAACCGTCGCATTTTGAGCAGTAACGGAACTCAAGATTGGGGTAATCCCTATCGGTTCTGCCGCAAACCGAGCACTTGCGGATATAAGCGCCGGAGGCATTTTTCTTTTCGGCTTTGTGGGCTGATGACCGGAAATTGACGCTGCGCCGCGATACGCGGTACTTGAGCGGCTGAAGCAGATATTTAAGGTCGCTGCCGCAGAATATGAGATAGTTTAGTACTGCCACCACCGGCATGAAATTGACCGGGAAGGGACCTGTTAAAAAATAAAAGAGAAAGTACGCTGCGTCGACAAGCGCCAGCCATTTAATTTTTATCGGTATGATAAAGAACAGCAGCACCTGAGTTTCGGGATAGAGAGTCGCAAATGCGAAGAACATCGAAAGGTTGAGATAATGCGCATCAATCGCCCAAAGCGAGGACGAACCCGTAAATATCCAGACGATAAAGCCGAAAATCACCAGCAGGAGATACCCGAGGATATAATAAATTGTGAATTTCCCGCTTCCCCAGGTTCTTTCGAGCGTGCTTCCGATAAAGTAATAAAAGTAAAGAAAAAGCGCCACAAAAAGAAGGTTTGAGCCTTCGGGAATAAAAATGAACGTAATGAGGCGCCATACCTCTCCAGCCAGGATACGGGAGGGATTAAAATAGAGATTAAAGAGGAAATAGCCGCCCGTCCTGTCAATCTGCGAAAAAACGTAGACGACGGCGTTCGCAATTACGATATACAGCATCAGGTTCGGGATGCCAAATCGGGGGTGCTTTGCGCAGAACCTGTCTATGGATTTCATTATTGATTTCAAGGAATCGCCTCCAGATTTGATTGTGAATAAGAGAGAATGCAAATCAGTTTGTACTCTAACCGATTATATCAAAGGCGGATATTCTTGTCCAATTGTATTTTGAGCGAAAAAGAGACTAAAAAAAAGAATTTTGTCTTTAAGTGATAATATTCATGTGCTATAATATATCAATATATTTCTTGTTATTAAAAACTATATGATATTACGATAATAAGTATATATAACAACTATAATTGCAAAACAGGAGTGAATTATATGTTCAACAAAGTTTTTACATCAGAGTCCGTTACCGAAGGACATCCCGATAAGATGTGCGACCAGATTTCGGACGCGGTGCTTGACGCTATAATAGCTCAGGACAAAAACGCCAGAGTGGCCTGCGAAACGATAGTTACAACGGGAATGGCTCTCGTTATGGGAGAAATAACGACGAGCTGCTACGCGGACATCCCCGAAATCGTCCGAGAGACAGTGAGAAGCATCGGATATAACAAGCCGGAGTACGGCTTTGACGGCAACTCTTGCGCCGTGCTTACGACGATACACGAGCAGAGCCCTGATATTGCTCTCGGCGTTGACAATTCCTTTGAGTACAGGGAAAAGGCTGACGACGCCGCCGACAAGACAGGTGCCGGAGATCAGGGCATGATGTTCGGCTTCGCCTGTGACGAAACTCCGGAGCTTATGCCTGCGTCTATTTCCATGGCGCACGCCCTTTCAAGGAGGCTTGCGACAGTCAGAAAGAGCGGTGAGCTTTCCTTCCTCCGCCCCGACGGAAAGACCCAGGTTTCGGTCGAGTATGACGAAAATGACAGGGCGGTACGTTGCGATGCCATAGTCGTATCGACTCAGCACGACCCGGAAATCGGCATCAGGGAACTGCGCGAGGCGGTTTTTGACACCGTGATAAAGCCTGTTATACCCGAGTCCATGATAGACAAAAATACTAAGATCTATGTCAACCCGACAGGAAGGTTTGTTATAGGAGGCCCAGTGGGCGACTCCGGACTTACGGGAAGGAAGATAATCGTCGATACCTACGGAGGACGCGCGGCCCATGGCGGCGGATCGTTCTCGGGCAAGGACCCGACAAAGGTGGATCGCAGTGCGGCATACATGATGCGCTATGTGGCGAAGAACATCGTTGCGGCAGGTCTTGCAAGACAGTGCCAGATAGAGGTGTCCTACGCGATCGGCGTCGCCCGCCCCGTTTCAGTTTTCGTTGATACAAGGGGTACCGGCGCTTTGCCGGACGAGCGCATTGCCGAGATAGTCAGGGATAATTTTGACCTTCGCCCAGCAAAGATTATTTCGTACCTTGACCTTTTGCGCCCGATATACAGGCAGACAGCCGCATACGGACACTTTGGCAGGACGGATATAGAGCTCCCATGGGAAAAGACCGATATGGCCGAAAAACTGAGAAGTTACCTGTAAGTGTAAGTGGAAAGGTATTTACAAATGCCGACAGTAAGCATTATTGTGCCCGTCTATAAGGCGGAGAATTTACTAAGAACCTGTGTGGATTCCGCACTTTCCCAGTCAAGCGGCGATCTTGAGGTTATTCTGATAGACGACGGCTCGCCCGACAGAAGCGGCGAAATCTGCGACGAATATGCGGCCATGGATCCCAGAGTCCGCGTAATACATCAGAAAAACGGCGGAGTCAGCGCCGCGCGAAACGCCGGCATCGGCATCGCGCAGGGAAGATATATCCTCTTCCTTGACAGCGACGACTATATCGACAGCGATTTCTGCAAGAAGATGGTCGGCGCCCTCAGGGCATACGATGCAGATATCGCGGGCTGCTCCAACTGGGATCATTATCCGGACGGCGGCAAGGTACAGATTGACTATTTCCTGCCGGCGGGAGCGTATGAAAAGGACGAGATTATGGACAAGGTCGTCCGGCCCATGCTCAGGGACCGGACAAGTGAAAAGGCTTTGAACGGCTTCGTATGGCGCTACCTTTTCAGCCGTTCGGTTATCGTCGAAAACGGCATAAGCTTTTCGGGCGCGTACCTTGAGGACGAGATGTTCCTGCTTGAGTACCTCTGCTGTTCAAGGAAGCTGGTTTCGGTGCGGGAGCCCCTGTATCACTACTTTCAGAATCCCGCATCCGTAACAAAGAGATATCTTAAAAGCTATGAGGAAACCTTCCTCAGGTTCTTTGACTCCAAGCGCGCTCTTGTCCAGCGATTCGATATTCAGGGCATAGACGGCTGGGAGAATTCGACCCTGTGGGCAGGGCTCCTTATCGCCGTCGGTAACGAATACGCTCCCGGAAACGACATTTCCTCTTTACAGAAGCGAAGAAACATAATTGCACTTTGCAAGAAGGAGCCGTTTAGGTCCGCAATCGCTTCGGGAAAGCCGCAGGGGGCGGGACGTCGCAAGAAGATGGTAATCGACCTGATAGCCGCAAAACAATACACATTACTTACCCTGCTTTACGCTATAAAAAACAGGAGCAGGTAATAATACCCGCAACTTCTATTTTCCCCATCGAAAGGATTGGTAGCAATTGAACATAGCCTCTGAAAACGGCATGAGCTTTTCACGGCGGTTATGGCTGCTCATTACGGAGAGCTTCATAGCCGGCATAGTGGCGTCGCTTATCAGAAAGCCGAAATCATTCATATTGAGAATACCGCACGAAAGCTGCATAGACATTGCCTGGCGTGAAAGCTATGGCTATAAGGTGCTTGACTGGATAGTAAACCTACTGCCGAGAATGTTCGGAGCGCTGTACAGGCGCTTTCCCAGAGCATTTGACAGCAGCCTGCTTTTCGGCCTGCTATCGAAGCTTTCGGATAACCTCGGCCTGCTTTCGGGGCTTTTTCTGGCCGCCGTGCTTATTATTCCGCAGAAATACTGGAATAATATGTATAGCCTTCTCGGAGCCCTTGCTCTTGCCTGCCTTTTCCTTGTTTATGCTATGAGAAAGCGCGGACGCGGCTTCAGCATCGGGGAGATAGGCCCGTATATCGCGGCCTTCGCCGTTTTTGCGGTTATTTCGTTCCTTACGTCGGACAGCCGCTCGCTAAGCCTGAGGTTTCTTGCATTCCACCTTACCTGTATGATTATGACTCTTATAATAGTCAGCACAATTACGGACAGAAAGCAGCTGAACTTCTTCCTTATCGCGATGCTCGCGGGTTTCGCTATTGCGGTCGCCTACGGCTGTTACCAGGCAAAGGTGGGTGTGAAGGTCGTGCTCTGGCAGGTAGACACCACGGTTAACAAGAATATGCCGGGGCGCGTCTACTCGTTCTTTGAGAATCCGAACGGCTTCGCGGAGCTTCTGACCATGCTCACTCCATTTGTCGCTGTGATGATCGCCAACGAAAAGGAGACGCTGGGGAAAATACTGGCGCTTCTCGTTCTGGGCGGCTGCATAGTAGCCATGGCGGCCACTTATTCGCGAGCGGGCTATATGGCGTTCGCGGCTATTTTTGCGCTGTTTGTACTGTTTCTGAACTGGAAGCTTATTCCGGTATTCCTCGTTCTCGGAATAGTCATGATTCCCGTCCTGCCGGATTCGGTTTACTACCGGCTGCTTTCGATAGTTAAGGGCGACTCGTCGATTTCAAGCCGCGCATACACCTACAATTCCGCAATAAAGCTGATTGCGGACAACTGGGGGCTGGGCATAGGGCTAGGTACCGACGTGGTGCAGAAAACCGCCAACTGCTATTCGTACTATTCAAACGGATATAAGTTTATTCACAGCCATAACACCTTTATGCAGATATGGGTTGAGATGGGCATTCTTGGGCTTGTTTCGTTCCTCGGATCGGTTTCAAACTGGTTTAAGAGGTCAAGCGCATGGATAATAGACGGCCGCTGTCCCGCGGATCTCAGAAATGTTATACTCGCGGGTGTCGCGGGAATAATCGGCGCGCTTATTTTCGGGCTTGTCGACTATGTTTGGTTTTACCCAAGGGTCATGCTTATTTTCTGGGCGGTTGTCAGCGTTACGATTTCAGCGGTCAGGCTCGCTGCGGGAGAAGCAAATCGCTCCGCCGGAACAGAAACGCAGGCTTAAATTTTACTTTTTATACAGCGCTGGCGCATGGGAGGATTATATGACTGAAGAAAGGCGCGAAGGTGTCATCGAGGGCAGAAACGCGGTAATCGAGGCGTTGCGCGCGGGGCGTCCTATCGATAAGATATATATAGCAAAGGGCGAGACCGACGCGACTCTCGGACACATCGCATCAAAAGCGCGCGAAAAGGGTGTGGTCGTCGTCGAGGCCGCGAGGCAGAAACTCGATTTTATGAGTGTGACGCATTCGCATCAGGGCGTCATCGCGCTTGCGGCGGTGAGGGAATATGTATCTGTCGGGGATATATTGAAAATCGCGGAGGAGAGAGGAGAAAAACCTCTTATTGTAATCTGTGACGAGATATCGGATCCGCACAATCTTGGGGCGGTCATCAGAACTGCGGAGTGTGCGGGGGCGCACGGCGTTATAATACCGAAGCGGCGGAGCGCGGGCGTGACCCCGATAGTGGCGAAAACCTCGGCCGGCGCCGTGGAGCACATTGCGGTTTCAAGGGTGGCGAACATTACGGCGGCGATAAAGGAGCTGCAGAAGGCCGGCGTATGGGTGTTCGGAACCGCCGCGGACGGGAAAACAAGGTTATGGGACGCCGACTTTACCGGGGCATCGGCCATAGTAATAGGTTCCGAGGGAGAGGGCATGAGCCGCCTCGTTTCCGAAAACTGCGACTTCAGGGTCAGTATACCGATGTTCGGGAAGGTCTCGTCGCTCAATGCCTCAGCCTCGGCCGCAATACTGATTTATGAGGCCGTAAGACAGAGAAAAGGATAAATTGAAACAATTTTACTGATGCAAAGGGGAGCGCTGTATGTCTGACGAAAACAATAAGACGGCGCAGGAGCAGGAAGAAAATTTTACGCTTGAAGACATTCTCGCCGAAGTAAAGGGAGACGCTTTTATAGCGGGAGAGAAAAAGATGCCATCCGACGAGCTGCATAGACGCACCGAGGAGATAATAAACGAAGCGAACGGCAAGACCGAGCCGGAGCAGCAGGAGGAACGGGAGCTCGTCGTAAAGGAATATGACAGCGCCGGGGAAAAGGAAAACGAGTGGCGCGGAATTTTTGACGAAATAAAGAAAAAGGATGGCGGCGGGGACGGAAAAACATATACGGCGCTGCCTAACCTTGTATTTCTCCGTGAAGTTCAGAAGCGGCCCGCTTTTACGGACGAGATTTCTCAGGACGGGGCGGACGAAAACGAATATGCTGATGACTCGCTGGACGACAAGGAGGACGGGGAAGCCGACGTTACATCAAAGCGCAGGGGTTTATTCGGAGGTCTTTTCCGGAAAAAACATGGGAACGGCGAAGAATACGACAGCGCTGCGGAAGACGGCGATTCGGGAGAACCAGAGGAAGAAAACGATGACAAAAATGAATACAGGGAATATATTGAGCCGCAAGAGGATTATGAGTTGGGAGAGGACGAGGCAATCCCCGAAAACGAACCCGAGCTTAAGGATATTTATAAGGCTTACGCGGCAAAGGCTCACTCGCTCAGGTATCGCAGCATTGTGGCTGGGCTTGCGTGCATACCTTTGCTTTACGCGGCTTTTGCGTGGGAATACAACCTGCCCCTTTCGGGAATCCTGACCGGCAACTTTGTGATTGCCGCCGCTGTGGTTCTCGGGCTGGAGCTGCTGGTTGCAATTTCAGGCTTCGATATTATAAGGGCTGGACTGCGCGATCTTGTCCGTCTTAAGGCAAATGCGGAAACTCTGGTTATGGTATCCTGCGTGGCCGCAATTGCCGACGCCGTGTGGATTATAGTTACGAAATCGAGTGAACAGGGCGCGCCGTTCTGTGCGGTTGCGGCATGTTCCATGCTTTTTGCGCTCATAGGCGCGTATAAGACTGCACGCGGATATATGCTTTCGTTCCGCTCGGCCTCAAAGGTTTCGGAGATGTACTGCGTAACCGCCGAGTACAAGCGCGTGGAAGGCGGTTCGGTGCTCTATAAAATGAAGGGCGATGCGAAGGGGTTTATGACGAAAAGCCATAAGCCGAACTTGCCGGAAAAGGCTTTTTCAATCGTGACGCCTATACTGCTTGTCGCGGTTATCGTACTTTCACTCGTAGCTTCGCTGGCTCGGGGACGCCCGCATATGTTTTTTCGCAGCTTCGCGGCTATGGCTTCCATATCCGCTCCATTTTCGCTTTTGCTGATTTTTGGACAGCCTTTCAGAGTGCTTGCCGGACGCCTTTCGGATGTCGGAGCTGCGATAGCCGGATGGCAGGGCGCTTGTGATATAGGAAACGCGATAGGTACGGTCGTCAGGGAAGGCGATCTTTTCCCGACGGGAACCATTGCAATCGGTGGTGTAAATATACTCGGCGGATCGTCTAGGGAGAAGGTTCTTACATGTACAGGCAGCTTGATAATCGCATCCGATTCGGGACTCGCGGATGTTTTCGCCGAGCTGCTTAAAAACCAGAGGTGCCTCGTCTCGGACGTGCGGGACTTTTCGTTTTACGAAGGCGGAGGAATCTCCGGAACAGTAGCCAACGACCGGGTCCTTATAGGTTCATGGGGCTTTATGAACCTGATGGGCATACGTCTCCAGGAGAACATGAACATTAAGAACGCGATTTTCTGCGCTATAAATGGGGAGCTGTCCGGCGTTTTCATTATCAATTACAACCCCACGAACTCTGTACAGAATGCCCTTTCGGCGCTTTTGTCGCGCAAGATGCTGACGCTTTTCGCCGTGCGCGACTTTAACATAACGACCATGCTGCTCAAGCAGAAGTTCAAGCTTCCTCCAAATCGCATGGATGAAATCGAAATACTTTCATTTTCTGAAAGGTACAAGCTTTCCGAGGCCCCGGAAGTAAAGAAACAGCCCTCTGCTCTGATATTCAGAGAGGGGCTTGCTCCCTATACCCATGTTATTCTGGGGGGGAGGAGCCTTCAAACTACTGTCGTAATCGGGACAGTGATCTCAGTGATAGGCACCTTGTTCGGAGTTCTCCTGATGTTCTATCTATGCTTCAAGGGCGCTTTCAGCGCGGCTACCGCTACAAATACGCTGACATATATGTTCGCGTGGCTTCTGCCAACCTTTTTCTTGAAGAAAATCGTCGGCAGGTATTGAGAATTAAGAAGGCAAACATACAAAAAATCTCCGGCAGGCTATAGCCTGCCGGAGATTTTTGCCTCGTGTTGATCATTTACTGGGAAAAGTGCCTTAAAGCTGACAATTTAAAACAAAATATTTGTTGAAATTAATAATTCGCTGCTGTATAATCAAAAAGTCAGCATACAAGAGTGTGTAGTACTTATACCATAAGGAAGGGAATTGTTAAAATGAGCTATGCGATAGAGAATATCCGCAACATTTGCCTTTTGGGACATGGCGGCACCGGCAAGACAAGCCTTGCCGAAAGCATGCTTTATCTCAAGGGAGCGACCGACAGACTCGGCAAGGTAGTGGATGGAAATACGGTTGGCGATTACGACCCCGAAGAAATCAAGCGCAAGATCTCCATTTCCTTATCCACGATGCACCTTGAGCATGAGAAATACAAAGTGAATATACTTGATACACCGGGCTACTTTGATTTTATGGGAGAAGCCGCCGAGGCGCTTCGCGTCGCAGACAGCGGAATAATTGTCTGCTCCGCGAAGGGCGGAGTGAGCGTCGGCACCGAAAAAGCGTGGAAAGCGCTTGACGCAGCAAAGAAGCCTAGGTTTTTCTACGTTTCAAAAGTCGACGAGGAGAACGGAGATTTTGAAGCCATTTATGAAGCTCTGCGCGCAAAGTTCGGGACATCTGTCTGCCCCTGCACCATTCCTGTCAAGGACTCTTCCGGCAACGTCACCGGCCTCTATGATCTGATAGTTCGAAAGGCTTTTGCCTTTGACAAGGGCAAGAAGGTTGAAATTCCCGTTCCTGAGGCTATGAAAGAAAAGATCGAAAAGCTTTCCGTCGCCGTCAACGAGAGCGTCGCCGAAACGAGCGAGGAGCTTATAGACAAGTACTTCTCCGGAGAGGAGTTTACTGTTGAAGAGATCGTTGACGGCCTGCGCAAGGGTGTGAAGGAGCTGACGATGTTCCCGGTTTTCTGCGGAAACGCCATGACGGGCGTCGGAACGCTTACCCTGCTCGACGCAGTCGTTCGGCTTATGCCCTCGCCTAAGGACGCCAAAGCGGAGCTTTCAGAGGACGGCAAGACCGAGATAGCCTGCGATCCGTCCGCCCCTGCCTGCGCGATAGTTTATAAGACGCTTTCCGACCAGTACGGCAAGTTCAGCTTCTTTAAGGTCGTTTCCGGCAAGGTTGCGGCGGATATGACTCTTGTTAATCCCAGAACCGGAACAAGCGAAAAAATGGGTCACATTTATGTTATGCAGGGTAAGAAAAGCATCGAAGTAAAGGAAATAGACTGCGGCGACATCGGTGCGGTCGCGAAGCTTTCCGATACGAAAACCGGAGACACGCTTTGCGACCAGAAGCGCCAGGTGACACTCAAAGGCATAGATTTCCCCGCCCCTTGCTATGCCATGGCAATTTCCCCTAAGGTAAAGGGACAGGAGGACAAGATAGCCGCCGGCCTTGCAAGGCTGAGCGAGGAGGATCTTACCTTCGGCGTCGTTAACAACGCTGAAACTCACCAGATGGTTCTCTCAGGAGCCGGAGACATACATCTCGACGTAATATGCTCGAAGCTGAAGAATAAGTTCGGCGTCGACGTGGAGCTTAGCCCGGCTAGAGTACCGTACCGCGAGAAGATCCGCAAAAAGGTAAAGGTTCAGGGCCGCCATAAGAAGCAGTCCGGCGGCCACGGACAGTTTGGCGATGTTTGGATAGAGTTCGAGCCGGGCGATACAGAGGATCTGACCTTCCAGGAAAATATTTTCGGCGGAAGCGTACCCAAAAACTTCCATCCCGCAGTCGAGAAGGGACTGCGCGATTGTATAACGGAGGGAGTCCTTGCGGGATACCCGGTAGTTTTCCTGAAGGCGACGCTGGTCGACGGTTCGTACCATGAGGTGGACTCGTCCGAAATGGCCTTCAAGATGGCTGCGACGCTGGCCTATAAGGCCGGACTGCCGCAGGCCAATCCCGTCATTCTGGAGCCCATAGGAACACTCAACGTTACGATTCCCGACAGCTACATGGGAGACGTTATCGGCGACCTTAATAAGCGCCGCGGAAGGGTGCTGGGAATGAACCCCGCAGCGGACGGAATGCAGGTTGTTGAGGCCGAGGTGCCCATGGCCGAGATGAGCAGCTATGCCATAGACCTTAGAAGCATGACCCAGGGCAGAGGTTCCTTTACATTCGAGTTTGTCCGTTACGAGGAAACTCCGGGCAACATACAGGCAAAGATAATCGAGGAAGCGAAGGCTCTCGCCGCAAAAGAATAAATGATAGGGGCTGTCCTGCCGGGACAGCCCCTATGTTTTGCAACCTACTGCGACAGATCCGATGATATAATTGCCTCTTCAGCCGGCGAAAGGTGTGAAACGGGGGAAATTTTTCTTGTCGACGGAGAGAAAAAAACCACCTTGTTGCGGCCGCTTCTTTTGGCTTCGTAAAGGGCGGCGTCGGCATTCAGGCAAAGCTGGCCATAATCAGTGCCGTCCTTGGGATATAGGGCTACGCCCAGACTTCCCGAAACCCTCAAACCGCCAGATATCCTCCTGTATATGGATTTGCGCAAAGCCTCTACGCGCTCGGCTATATCCTCAAAGGAAGATATGCTGTTCAGAAAAACGATGATTTCGTCGCCGCCGTACCTGCCTATAATATCATCCTTTTTCAGCCGGGACAGAATGTTGGCTGAGGTGTCATAAAGTATCTTGTCTCCGTAAATATGTCCGAATCTGTCGTTTATCTGTTTAAAGTTGTCTATATCTATCAGAACGAGAGCGTGCAGCGCTTCTTTTTTGCTTTCGTTTATCATCAGTGTGACCTTTTCGACAAACGTTATCCTGTTCAGAAGTCCGGTAAGAGGTTCAACCTCGGAACGGGAAAGAATCTGCAGCTCGGCCTGCTTCTGCTTGTCGATATCCTCAATCAGCAAAAGCGCCTTTATATCCGAGGAATATGGGTCAAAAATCAAATGAACCGTAGCGCGCATCCATTTGTATTCGCCGTCGGGGAATAGAATCGGGACATCGGCCCACTCCTCGAATATTCCGTTGTAAAAATCGGATATCAGCCGTTCGCGGGAAAAGAAGTCTATGAACTTTTGGTTATAATCCTTATGTATATAGCTTTTTATAGCCAGCCTGTAATAATCGGAATATGATCTTTGGCCTGAATCGAGAAAATTGGGGAAGCTGCTCCCTTCCTCGTGCTCACAGATATCCTTGATAAGGTTGAACTCGTAATACATGGCTCCGTTTTGCACAGCGTCGTTTATTCTCTGCCGGTGCTGCATATAGGCGATTTCTCTTTCATGCTGCTCCGTAGCGTCGGTAAGAGTGATTACAGCCTGAAAGGGCTTACCCTCGCTGTCAAAAATTGAGGTAAATTCCAAGCGCCTCCAAACCGCGCGTCTGCCCTTCCGCTGAACCTTGAAAAGCGCGCTTCCCGTCGGTTCTCCCCTGAAAATCGCCTCAAAGAAGTTCCTGAATGCAGTTATGCTCTCGTCTGCGATGGCTCCCGAGGCAATGACGCTGTCAGGGACGTTTTCAACTACCATCGGAGTACCGAGATATTCGGAGGCCTTTTTTGTGCGGTATTCGGTTTTTGTCTTTATGTCGTAGCGGATGATATAACTTCCGCTCTGCTCGGAGGCGATGCGAAACTCCTCTTCGCCTATCCGAAGACGTTCCTCCATCTGCTTTATGCGGGTAATGTCAAAAACCGCTGCGATGAGCCTATGCTCTTCCGTAAGGTATCTGAAGCGCAGCAACAGCCATATAAATTTATTTTCAACGTCTTTGCGCGATATTCTGCACGAGAAATCCACAATTTCTCCGTTGAGGCAGCGCTTGATTTTTTCATGCAAACTACTGTGATCGGAGGAATGCAGGGCCGGCTTAAGGCTGGTGAATCCGGCGCTCCTTGCTTCAAGAGAGGTGGAGTAACCAAAGAAACTATAAAAATAGTCGTTTGCGTAGGAAATGGTAACGTCGTCGTCGCACAAAAATATGCAGACTCCGCAGGGTAATAGTGAGGTCAGCTTGTCGCAGAAGGTCGAGCCGCCGACCAACGTGGGTGAAGAATCGCAGAAAGCGGTAGTGTTGCCCATAATTATTGCCCCATTCAAAATACCTTAATATGCAAAATATTAGCACATTATATAAAATTCATAACTTTTTTACATGTTTATTATAACATTTGCATATTTCTGCGGCAATAAGAAAACAACCGAACAAATACTTTCTACGTTTTAACTATTTTTTACTGCTTTTTTATCATAGTCGGGAGAAAAAACGGCGATTTTAATTCCGTCTTCCCCTGATTTAAGATTTTCCCGCGCGACCGCGAGCATGAGCTTGATCCTGTTTTCCTGATTGACCCTTGTAGCGCCGGGATCGTAGTCTATAGGTACGATATTGGCCTCCGGGTGAAGAGAGCGTATCTTTCTTATCATGCCCTTTCCCACAATGTGGTTCGGCAGACAGCCGAAGGGCTGGGCGCATATAACATTTTCATAGCCGTGGCTTATAAGCTCCATTATCTCTGCGGTCAGCAGCCAGCCTTCGCCCATTTTGCAGCCCCTTCCGATTACAGGGTCGGCAAGCTCACGCAGTTCGGCGGCGCTCGCGGGCGCGGTAAACCTCGGCTCAGCCCTTACAGCGTCGATAAGACAGGTTTCAAACTTTGTAAGGTACTTGAGCAGCGCTTCCAGAGCGGCTTTCTTTGCCGGGCTGCCCCCGTAGAGGTTTATGTCCTCGATATTGTTCATTAGGCAGTAGAACGCAAAGCCCAAAAGCCCCGGCACCATAACCTCGCAGCCCTCGGAGGCTAGAAAGTCCTCAAGTCCGTTGTTTGCGAGGGCGGAGTACTTGACATAGATTTCGCCGACTATGCCGACCTTGACCTTAGGCGTCACATTTACTTCGATGTCGGCGTAGGATTTCACTATCCGACTGAAATATCCCTTGAGTTCCCTCTGTGAAAATGCCCTGCCGTTTGCAAATCTATCGGAAATAAAGTCCACCCATTTTAGGGTGTTGGCAAAGCTTTCGCCCTTTCTGACCTCGTATGGCTTTGTCTGGTTGTTAAGCAGCATCAGAAGGTCGCCGTAGGCGAGGGCGGCAATCGCGCGCCTGATTACGGGCAGGTTGATTTTAAAGCCGCTGTTCTTTTCCAGCCCAGCAACGTTGACAGAAATTACAGGAACCTGTCCCATGCCTGAATTTTTAAGCGCTTTCCGCAAAAGGTGTATGTAGTTCGAGGCACGGCAGCCACCGCCCGTCTGCGACATCATGACCGCAGTCCTGTTAACGTCATACTTACCGCTTTTGAGCGCCGTAAGAAGCTGGCCTATAGTCAGAAGGGCGGGGTAGCAGGTGTCGTTGTGAACGTATTTGAGCCCCTCTTCTATGATGCCGGAATCTGCAGTCGTCAACAGCTCAATATCATAGCCGTAGTTCAGAAAAACCTTTTGCAGGATGCGGAAGTGAATGTCAGCCATGTTTGGGAAAAGGATCTTGTAATTGGATTTCATTTCTCTGGTAAATTCAATCCTGTCCTTGTTGTCAATCAATTTCGGTACCTCTTTTGCTGCTCCGCAGCGGCAAACAGGCTGCGCAGCCTTATTTTTACCGCGCCGAGGTTTGTGATTTCGTCTATTTTAATCTGGGTGTATATCCTGTTGCTTTTTTCGAGTATTTTCCGCACCTCGTCAGTAGTTATCGCATCGACTCCGCAGCCGAAGGACACAAGCTGGACGAGGTTAATGTCAAGGTTTCCGCTGTCGGCTATGTATTTGGCTGCGGCATACAGCCTCGAGTGGTAGGTCCACTGGTTGAGAACGGTTGTCGGGAACTCGCAGACAGCGTCGCTGATCGAGTCCTCGGTAATGAGTACCGCTCCGCAGTCGCAAATGAGCTTGTCTATGCCGTGGTTGATTTCGGAATCAAGGTGGTATGGCCGTCCGCAAAGCACTATGACCGGCAGCCCGTTTTCATGAGCGAGCGAGAGATATTCCTTTCCTCTTTTTCGAATCCTTGCCATATAGCCATTGTATTCTTCGTAGGCTTTTTCGGCGGCGGCTTTCACATCCGAAAGCGGGATCTTTCCGAATTCCCGCTCAAGGATCCTGTGAATTTTTTTAGGGAAATCCCTTCTGCGGTGTATGCCTAAATAATCGTATATGTACTTTGTGCCGGAGAGCGCGGTGACGTTGGCGCCTATGACTTCTGGGTAATAGGCGACAACGGGGCAGTTGAAATGGTTGTCGCCGAGCCCCTCGTCGAGGTTGTAGCTCATACAGGGGTAAAATATCGCGTCGACGCCGCTCTCTAAAAGGGCCTCGATATGTCCGTGAAGTACCTTCGCGGGGTAGCATACCGTGTCGGACGGAATCGTGTGTTGGCCTTTGAGGTAGAGCTTTCTGGTGGTTTCGGGCGATACCGTGACTCCGAAGCCTAGGCTCTTAAAGAAAGTGTGCCAGAAAGGCAGGAGCTCGAACATGTTGAGCCCCATCGGGATGCCGATCGTTTCCCTTTCGCCCTTGAACGAGGCGTAGGAGGCGAGCAGCTCTTTTTTATAGTCGTAAAGATTATACTTTTTGTTTGTGTTTTTAAGCGCAAGCGGCTTTTCACAGCGGTTGCCGCCGATAAACTTTCCGCCGTCGTCGAAGGTGTTAACTGTAAGGCGGCAGTTGTTCTGGCAGCCATTGCAGGTAATTGCCTGGACGCTGTGCGTAAAGCTGTCCAGCCTTTCGGGCGAGATGATACCGCTTTTTTCCGGAGGGTTCTGCTTCGCGTAAAGCGCCGCGCCGTATGCGCCCATGAGACCTGCGATAGGGGGACGGGTGACGTTTTTTCCCGTCTCCTGCTCAAAGGCGCGCAGCACCGCGTCGTTAAGGAACGTTCCGCCCTGCACGACGATATGCTTTCCGAGCGAATCGGAGTTTGCAACGCGGATGACCTTATAGAGTGCGTTTTTTACGACGCTCAGTGAAAGACCGGCGGAGATGTTTTCGATGCTCGCCCCGTCCTTCTGCGCCTGCTTTACAGAGGAATTCATAAACACTGTGCAGCGTGAGCCAAGATCGACCGGTCTTTCGGCGAGGATTCCCTTAGCGGCGAATTCGGATATCGAGAAGCCGAGAGCGCCGGCAAAGGTTTGAAGGAAGGAGCCGCAGCCGGAGGAGCAGGCTTCATTCAGAAAAATGTTGTCAATCGCTCCGTTTTGTATTTTAAAGCATTTTATATCCTGTCCGCCTATGTCGATTATAAAGTCGACGTCGGGATCGAACTCTCTCGCGGCGGAGAAATGGGCGATAGTCTCCACAACTCCCATATCGATATGGAAAGCGTTTTTTATGATCTCCTCACCGTAGCCCGTGGAGGCTGAGGAAACGATATTTATATCCGGAAATTTTGAATAGACCTCTTTCAGGAAACCCTGCACTATCGGAACGGGATTTCCGCTGTTCTGAAGATACTTTGAGAAAACGAGTTCCCCATTTTCGTTAAGGACGACGCCCTTTACCGTGGTTGAGCCGGCGTCTATCCCTATGTAGGCACGGTTCCCTTCGAGCAGCGGGTGATATTCAATGGCTTCGCCGGACTTATGTCTTTTCCTGAACGCTGCGTATTCCTCCTCACTGGTAAAAAGAGGATGACAGCTCCGGAAGCCTTCAGAGGAGGAGAAGCTCCTTATCCTTTCAACGGTTTCGTGCAGATCAACGCATGAACCGCCGTTCATCAGCGCCGCTCCAAGGGCGACGTAGTAAAGCGAGTTTTCGGGGCAAAGGCCATTTCGTCCGAGCGCCTTGTCAAACAGTGTGCGAAGCTCGGACAGAAAGGTAAGAGGTCCTCCAAGGTATACAATGTTGCCGCTGATTTCCCGGCCCTGCGCAAGACCCGCTATCGTCTGGTTCACGACCGCGGCAAAGATGCTAGCGGAAATATCGGATTTCTGGGCGCCCTGATTGAGAAGCGGCTGTATATCGGATTTGGCGAACACGCCGCAGCGGGATGCCACGCTGTATATCTTTGAGTGGCGCGACGCAAGCTCGTTCATCTCCGCTGGAGTGATGCCGAGCAGGGTGGACATCTGGTCTATGAACGCTCCGGTGCCTCCGGCGCAGGTGCCGTTCATGCGAACCTCCATCATACCGGAGATAAAAAGAATTTTGGCGTCTTCGCCGCCAAGCTCGATAACAACGTCCGTTTCCGGCAAAAGGCGCTTTACAGAAACGCGTGTAGCGTAGACCTCCTGCACGAAGGGTATGCCGGCCTGCTCTGCAAATCCCATTCCGGCTGAGCCGGAAACGCAGAGCCCGACGATTTGCTCATTGGGGAAATTATCGCGGATTTCCGAGAGCATCTCTGCGCTCTTCTCGGAAATCTGCGAAAAGTGCCTTTCGTACTTTTTGAAAATAACCTCGTCGGCTTCGTTCAGCACGACGCATTTTAGTGTTGTGGAACCCACATCGAGACCTATTCTAATCATTGCGTATCCTTTGAACCCCTTGATTAACCGCCGATTACCTAAGGGTGTTTATTAGTAGATTTACTAAAAAATATTAACATATTTTGCGAGGTTTGTACATATAAAAAGGTTTAAAAATAATGGGAGAGATTAAATGTCCCATTATGTCGATCCAAACAAATAAAAATCATTCCATATCAAATAATTAATTATACAACGGCTTGCTGATTTTTCAATGAATTTTGTATTTTTTTGTGACATAGTCACAGTTTAATTGTGATTTTGGGGGTATAATTACCAGAGAATAGGAAAGTGGCGGCGTCGCCGCCAGACACTTAAGTATTATAAGGAGGAATCGTTATGGGGAAAAAGGTGATTGTTGTTGGCGGTGTCGCCGGAGGCGCGACTGCGGCAGCCAGGCTTCGCAGACTGGACGAGGAAGCGGAGATAATAGTTTTTGAACGCGGAGAATATATCTCATACGCAAACTGCGGGCTTCCGTATCATATAGGCAACGTGATAAAGTCAAGGGACGCTCTGTTTTTACAGACCCCGGAGGGTATGGGCGCAAAATTCAACGCGGATGTCCGAATAAAGCAG
The DNA here is from genome assembly GCA_029267755.1 of Clostridiales bacterium. GTDB lineage: Bacteria > Bacillota > Clostridia > Oscillospirales > Oscillospiraceae > DUPK01. Next base: position 17,187 of record JAJUHS010000008.1, on the reverse strand, counting down.
GAGGTAATATCGATAGACCGAGCCGCAAAAAAGGTTAAGGTTCGCCGTGCGGATACCGGAGAAGTCTATGAAGAGAGTTACGACGTATTAGTTCTTTCTCCCGGTTCCACTCCGGTAAAGCCGCCTATACCGGGCATAGATTCTCCGAAGATTATGACTCTGTGGACAGTTCCCGATACCGACAGAATAAAGAGCTATATAGCCGAAAACAGCGTAAAGAGAGCTGTCGTCGTCGGAGGCGGCTTCATCGGACTCGAAATGGCCGAAAACCTGCACGAGATCGGCATTTCCGTAACGCTAGTCGAAATGGTCGATCAGGTGATGACCTCTTTGGATTACGAAATGGCGCAGATTATACACGACAATATGGAGCAAAACGGCATCTCGCTTTCCCTCGGGGACGGCGTAGCGTCTTTTGAGGAGAAAAGCGGAAGGGTAGTTACGCGGCTGAACAGCGGTAAGGAAATCGCAGCTGATCTTGTCATACTTGCGATAGGCGTAAGCCCGAACAGCAGGCTTGCAAAGGAAGCGGGACTAAAGACAAACGAGCGGGGAGGCATAGTCACAGACGAATATATGAGGACATCGGACCCGGATATATACGCTGTCGGCGACGCCGTCGAGGTGGAGCAGTATATTGACGGCAGCCGAGCCATGATACCTCTCGCCGGCCCCGCAAACAAGCAGGGGCGTATTGCCGCGAACAATATCGCAGGCGCATCCGAAAAGTACGAGGGCACCCAGGGTACGGCGATAGCGAAGATTTTCGATATCACGGCGGCAAGCACGGGCCTTAACGAAAAAACGCTTATTAAGCGTGGTCTTGTTAAAGGCAAGGACTACGAGAGCGTTACGATCATCCAGAACTCACATGCAAGCTACTACCCCGGAGCTACTCCGCTTACGCTGAAGCTCCTGTTCTCGATGGACGGAAAGAAGATATTCGGAGCACAGATAGTAGGACGCGACGGAGTTGACAAGCGCATCGACACGATAGCCGTTGCGATACGCCTGGGCGGCGGAATACAGGATCTTAAGACCCTTGAGCTCGCGTATGCTCCGCCGTATTCCTCAGCTAAGGACCCGGTGAATATGGCGGGATTCGTTGCGGAAAACCTGCTTTCGGGAAAGGTTTCCTTTGCGGAATGGGATGCCGTAGAGAACAACCTTGAGGCGGTAATTCTCGACGTGCGCGAGGAAGTCGAAAGGATGGCCTCATCCATACCCGGTTCTCTCGGAATCCCGCTTGGACAGCTCCGCAAGAGGCTTGACGAAATTGACAGGGAAAAGGAGATTATCGTATTTTGCGCGGTCGGGGTACGCGCCTACAACGCGGCGCGTATTTTGACGGGTCACGGCTTCAGGAACGTAAAGGTATATCCGGGAGGAATGCGCTTCTATACTGCCACGCACTACAAAAACAGCTTTACGCCCGACGATCCGAAGCTTGAGCGCATTGACGACAGCGGACATGTCGCAAAAGAGAATCCGGCGGCTTCGATGAGGTTGGACTGCAGCGGAATGCAGTGCCCAGGGCCTCTTATGAAGGTGTTTGAAACGATGAAGGGAATGAAGAACGGGGATGTGATGGAGGTTTCGGCCACCGATCCGGGCTTCGCCCGGGACATAGCCGCATGGTGCAAGAGAACCGGAAACACCCTTATCACTAATGAGCGCCGCGGAAACGACTATGTTGCAACGGTAAAAAAGGGAGCCGGAGAGGTAAAGGCGAAGAGCGCGGAAAAGGACGGCGAGGGGAAGACGATAATCGTATTCAGCGGCGACCTTGACAAGGTTTTGGCTTCGTTCATAATCGCAAACGGTGCTGCGGCAATGGGAAGGCCCGTCACGATGTTTTTCACCTTCTGGGGGCTAAACGTATTGCGCAGGCCCGAAAAGGTAAGCGTAAAGAAATCCGCGGTGGAGAGCATGTTCGGCAGCATGATGCCGAGAGGCATGGGTAAGCTTAAGCTTTCAAAGATGAACATGGGCGGTATGGGTACCGCGATGATGAAAAAGGTTATGAAGGATAAAAATATAGACAGCCTCGAGGATCTTGTAAAAAAGGCTATGAGCTCAGGAGTAAAAATTGTCGCCTGCACGATGAGCATGGACGTCATGGGAATAAGAAGGGAAGAGCTCATCGACGGAGTGGAGCTCGGCGGGGTAGGAGCCTACCTCGGAGATGCCGAGGAGTCGAATGTAAACCTTTTTATATAAAAGGCTTTGTCAGAAATCCGATTTCCGCAGCCTCTCACGATTTGCGCGGGCTGTGCGAGGGGGTGGCGGACAGAATAGGAGGCAGCGGAAAAATTCGGCTGCCTCCTATTTGTATTCTTCTTGATCTTCTTTGTTAGTCCGCTTTCCCTTTTTTCGCCGTTTTACCGCTTCACTGAGCAGATACTCAATCTGGCCGTTAAGGGAACGAAAGTCGTCCTCAGCCCATGCTGCCAGATCCTCCCAGAGGGACGGCGATATCCGGAGCAATAATTGTTTCTTTTCCTTATCCTTGCTGTCCAAGCGCCATCCCTCCCAAATGTGTAATTATTGATCCTGTAAGTTTAATCAATACAATGAGCCGCTGTTTACGACGGGCTGGGCGTCCTTGTTTCCACAGAGTATGACGAGCAGGTTGCTTACCATTGCGGCCTTGCGCTCCTCGTCGAGGTGAACTATTTCACGCTCGTTAAGCTTGTCGAGAGCCATTTCGACCATGCTGACGGCGCCTTCGACGATCATCTGTCTCGCGTCAATTATTGCGGAGGCCTGCTGCCGCTGGAGCATGGCCGCAGCGATTTCCGGTGCGTAGGAAAGATGGGTTATCCTTGCTTCGATTATCTCAAGGCCAGCTATCTCGGTTTTCGCCTGGATTTCGGCCTTTATCCTTTCGGCGATCTCAAGGCTGCTTCCGCGAAGCGTTTTTTCATTGTCGTCGCCGGATACGTCATAGGGGTAGAGCCTTACGATATTCCTCAGAGCAGAATCGCACTGTATGGACAGAAATTCCTTGTAGTTGTCAACGTTGAACACGGCCTTGGCGGTGTTTACAACCTTCCAAATAACAACGATGCCGATGATAATCGGATTTCCTAGCTGGTCATTTATTTTCTGCGTATTGTTATTCAGCGTCATCGCCTTGAGCGATATTTTTTTGCTGTACGAATGAACCTGAGCCTGGTTTTTCCCCGCGGGAACCGCGGCGTCATTTCCTATCACAGTAGCAGTCGAAAGCGGGGTGTTGCCGGGATTAACGGCCGTAACGAAGGGATTTACAAAGAAGAAGCCCTCCCCCTTGAGCGTGCCGTAGTACTTTCCGAAAAGCGTCAGCACAAGGGCCTCGTTCGGTTTCAATACTTTTAGACCGGCAAAGATAATCGGTGAGACTATGCATAGGAAGACGCTTCCGACCACGATAAGTACTATACCCAAAGCGGAGCTCGAAGCCTCGGCTCTTATCGCGCCGAAGATGACAGCCGCGAGAGAGGCGGCCATTAATAAAATATTCAGTATCAGGATAGCCATGCCGTTTGAGTATTTAGGCGTAATCTCCTCATATTGCAGTTCCTTAGAGGGACTTTCTTTTTCACTCATTATTATCACTCCTAATATTAATGCGATATCAAATTGATATCATAAACATATTACGACCAATGCTGAAAATTGTCAATAGGGAAAATTAAAAAGCAGCCGACAAAAAATGCTTGTCCGGCTGCTTTATAATAAATATTAAGGAATTAAGGTCAGTTTTACTTTTTTGAGCGCGTTCCGACGATTATTCCGAACAGAACAGAGGCGACGGTGATGGCGGCAAAAATTGCGAAGCAGGCGTTGAAAAGCTTCCTGCGGGCGTCCAGAACCGAGGATATGGCGGCGAATTTAGCTGTTTTGTCGTCGGAGGAAACAATTTGGTTCGAGGTATTGATATGCTTTATTGAGTCGTACTGCCTGTAGTACTTTTTGCAGTCGGGACATTCCTTTAAATGCGTTTCGACGGCTTTTTTAGTCCCTTCGCTCGCGAGGCCGTCCTTGTATATTGAAACGCAGTCCATGACGATATCACAGTTCAAACTCACTTTTGATTTCCTCCATCAACATTTTTTTCGCCCGGAAGTATATGACTTTCGCGGAGCTTTCGGTAATTTCCAGTACCTTTGCGATCTGCGCGAAGGGCATTTCGCCGTAGGTTCTCAGAATAACCACATCGCGGTACTTGTCGGGAATGGAATTTATAACTTTTTTAATCGCTTCGGATACCATTTTTTTCTTAAGCTCATTTTCAGGGTCGCCCAAGGTGCTGGTGCAGTAGACCTCGGTGGCGTGCTCCAGACTGATGGCGTCAATTCCGAGCTTATGCTTTCTGAGATGATGATAAAAGGTATGCTTTGCAATAGCGGTAAGCCATGTTGATATTTCACAGTTGCCTTTGAATTTATAGAAGCTTTTGAAAGCCTGTAAAAACGTTTCCTGCGTAAGCTCCTCAGCAAGGGAATGATCCTTGCAGAGCTTAAATAGGAACGAAAAAATCCGGGAGGAGTTATCAACGTATATCTCTTCGAATTCTTTCACTGAGTCACCTCCGCTTTGGTATTGGCGACTATTATACCATAGTTAGTGCCAATTTGACTACAAAAGGTTACAATAATCTGAAAAAATATTTGAAAATTCTGAAGCCACTAAAAAAATACAAGAAATTTTTAGATTTTATGTAACCAAAACAGAAAAATGGGTACTAATAGGTTGAAGGTCTGAAACGGAGGCTGAAATGAATTTCTCAATACTTGGAACGGGTATGTATGTTCCCGATAATATCGTCACCAACGATGATATGTCTAAAATTGTCGATACCTCGGACGAATGGATAAGGCAGCGTGTCGGAGTTCAGAGAAGACATATTTGCACAACCGAGACAACGGTGGAGTTGGGCTATCAGGCGGCGCTCCGTGCGCTTGAGAACAGCGGCACAAAGCCGGAGGAGCTTGACCTTATTCTTGCCGCTACGGTCAGCGGTGACAACGTATCGCCGTCGCTCTCCTGCATGATACAGAGAAAGCTCGGCGCCACCTGCACCGCTTACGACATTAATGCGGCGTGCTCGGCTTTTCTTTATCTTCTTGAGACAGCGGCCGGGTACTTTGCCAGAGGCAAGGTTAAAAAGGTCTTGGTAGTCGGGGCGGAACGCCTCAGCAAGCTTGTGGACTGGAAGGACAGGGGAACCTGCGTTATATTCGCCGACGGTGCGGGAGCCGCCGTACTCGGCAAGGGCAGCGGTTATCTGGACTCGACGTTCACAACCAGGGGCGGAGACACCGTAATCAAGATACCGGCTTACGCCGGAGAATCGCCTTTTTCCAGGCTTGAGCCTGAAAGGCCGTTTATCCACATGGAGGGGCAGGAAACCTTCAAGTACGCGGTAAATGCGATATGCAGCGATATAAATAAGCTGCTCGAACAGAACGGACTGACTCCGGATGAAATAAAGTATATCGTCCCGCACCAGGCAAACAAAAGAATCATAGACCTCGCCTGCATAAGGCTGAAGATGCCAATAAGCAAATTCTATGTCAACATTCAGGAATATGGAAACACATCCTCCGCCAGCATCCCGATAGCGCTTGACGAAATAAACAGGAAGGGGCTCCTTAAATGCGGAGACCTAATAATCCTTACAGCGTTCGGAGCGGGACTTTCCAATGCGGCCTGCCTAATAAGATGGTAAAGCCATTTTCAGGCTTGACTTATAATAATTATATTTAAAGGAGAAGTTTAATATGGTATTCGAAAAAATCTGCGGAATTATCGCTGAAAAGATCAATTGCGACGCATCCACGCTGAGTGAGGATACGAAGTTTGCCGATCTCGGAATCGATTCTCTTGACGTCACCGAGCTTGTTATGAACATCGAGGACGAATTCGGTATTGAGCTTGAGGTTGACTCATCCCTCCAGTCGGTAGGGGACCTTGTAAAACTTGTTGAGTCAAAGCTGGACTAATAAAAGATTGAGATAAGGAATGAACTCCTATGATAGTATCGCCAATATGTGAGATGCTCGGAATAAAGTACCCGATATTCCAGGGCGGAATGGCGTGGATAGCCGACGGAAAGCTGGCAGCAGCCGTTTCAAACGGAGGCGGTCTGGGCATCATATCAGCTATGAACGCCGACGCCGATTACCTTAAGGGGCAGATAGACATCGCAAGATCTCTTACCGATAAGCCCTTCGGCGTCAATATCATGCTGATGAGCCCCTATGCCGACGAAGTGGCCGAAATCGTGGCGCGGGAAAAGGTTCCTGTTGTGACAACCGGCGCGGGTATCCCCGCAAAGTATATGCCGCGCTGGGCGGAGGCCGGTGTCAAGGTGATACCCGTAGTGGCTTCGGTTGCCATGGCAAAAAAAATGGAGCGCTGCGGCGCCGTCGCGGTTATAGCGGAGGGTATGGAATCCGGCGGGCATATAGGTGAGCTTACTACCATGGCTATCGTTCCGCAGGTTCGCGACGCCGTAAGTATCCCCGTAATCGCCGCCGGCGGAATCGCGGACGGCAGAGGGGTCGCGGCGAGCCTTATGCTGGGCGCCTGCGGCGTTCAGCTTGGAACGAGGTTCCTTGTAGCCGAGGAATGCTCCGTGCATCAGAACTATAAGGAAATGGTGCTAAAGGCGGGGGACATTTCGACGGCGGTCACGGGACTCCGCTTCGGAGGAAATACCTGCAGAAGCATTAAGAACGCTTTTACCAGGAACTTCCAGAAGGAAGAATACAGCCCGGATGCGACCGCCGAGTCCGTTGCCCTTCTGGGCGTCGGAGCGCTTCGCAAGGCAGCGGTCGAGGGCGATAAACAGGACGGCTGCTTCCTCGCAGGTCAGATTGCAGGCTTGGTTTCCAAGGAGCAGCCTGCGGCAGAAATAATCGAGGAAATATTTAAAGAGGCGGAAGCTTTGCTGAAGGGAGCCGCGTCATGGGTAAAATAGCGTTTGTTTTTTCCGGTCAGGGTGCCCAGTTCGCCGGGATGGGCAAGAGCTTCTATGAGAAGAGCAAAACGGTCAAGGAGCTTTTCAACAGCGCCGAGGCTTACCGCGCCGGCACGCTTGCGCAGTGCTTCGAGGGCGACGCCGATACCCTTAAGCGTACTCAGAATACCCAGCCCTGCCTGTATCTTGCCGATATCGCGGCTGCGATATCGCTTGATGAGCTCGGTATAAAGCCCGAAGCCGTCGCAGGCTTTTCGCTTGGCGAGCTCCCCGCGCTTGCTTTTGCGGGGGCGTTCTCGCATCTCGAAGGCTTTAAGCTTGCCTGCAAGCGAGGCGAGATAATGGGTGAAGCCAACGAAAAGGTTCCGGCGGCGATGATGGCCGTGCTGAAGCTAGAAAACGAAACGGTTGAGCAGCTCTGCAAAAAGTATAAAAATATATTTCCCGTAAACTACAATTCACCCGGGCAGCTTGTTGTCGCGGGCCTTAAGGAAGAGCTTGAGCTTTTCAAGCAGGATGTTAACGAGGCTAAGGGCAAATGCATGGCTTTGCCTGTCGGAGGAGCTTTCCATTCTCCGTTCATGGACGAAGCCTCACGCAGATTCGGCGAGTTTCTTAAGGACGTAAAGGTAGTAAAGCCGTTGATAACAGCTTATTCGAACGCAACCGCAAAGCCTTATGGCGACGATGTTAAGGCTTTGCTCGAAAGGCAAATTAACAGCCCCGTGAGATGGGATACGATTATCTCGGATATGGTAGGCGCCGGCTTTGATACCTTTATTGAAACGGGCGCGGGGAACACCCTGCAAAAGCTCATAAAGCGCATCGCGCCGGAAGTGAACGCATATTCGGTGGATAACTACGAAAGCGCTGTCAGCCTGGCAAAGGAGATTAGGAATGCTTAAAGGAAAAGTAGCCGTAATAACGGGCGGTTCTAGAGGTATCGGGCGCGCAATCTGCGAAAAGTTCGCAGAAAACGGCGCTTCCATCGCATTTATCTACTCCGGAAATCAGGAGAAAGCGGAGGAGCTTAAGTCAAAGCTCCTGTCTGCCGGAGTCGGGGCGGAGGCCTACAAATGCAACGTAGCAAGCTTTCAGGAGGTTACGGATACATTTAAGCAGATCGTAAAGGATTTCGGCACCGTTGACATTCTTGTAAACAACGCGGGAATAACGAAGGATAAGCTGCTTCTCGCTATGAAGGAGCAGGATTTCGGCGAAGTGATAGATATAAATCTCAAGGGTATGTTCAATACCGTAAAGCAGGTGTACCCGATCTTTGCAAAGCGGAAATCTGGGAAAATAATTAACATAAGTTCCATTTCTGGAATTATAGGAAACCAGGGGCAGGCTAACTACTCCGCATCAAAGGCCGGAGTGATAGGCTTTACCAAATCGGTCGCAAAGGAGCTGGCCTCCAGAGGGGTTTGCTGCAACGCCATCGCTCCCGGCTTTATCAAGACGGATATGACCGCAGGCTTCGACGAAACCAATCCTTTTGTCGAAAGCATACCGCAAAAGAGAATGGGAAAACCCGAGGAGGTTGCGGAACTCGCGCTCTTTTTAGCGTCTTCAAAATCGGATTATATAACCGGCGAGGTCATCCGCATAGACGGCGGGCTCGCAATGTAACAGGCATATATTGAATTTCCAATCACAGCATAAAGAGAGGTTTTTATGAGCAGAGTAGTCATAACAGGACTCGGTGCGGTAACTCCCATAGGAAACGACGTCAAGTCGTTCTGGGATGGACTTGTTAACGGCAAAAACGGAGTGGATTTCATTTCCTACTTCGACCACAGCCCTTTTAAATATAAGATGGCCGCCGAAGTAAAGAATTTTGATCCCTCAAGCCGCCTTGACGGCAATACTGTCAGGAGAATGGATCTTTTCTCGCAGTATGCGCTTTACGCGGCGCAGGAGGCCATGGAGGACAGCGGCCTCGAAAACAGCATTGACGGCGAAGACCTTGGCGTTTACTTCGGTTCGGGCGTCGGCGGCTTCAATACCTTTTGCAGTGAGCACGCAAACTTTATCGCGGGCGGCGTTAGAAAGGTGTCGCCTCTGTTTGTTCCCAAAATGATAAGCAACATCGCGGCGGGCAATATAGCGATCAGATATGGCGCGACGGGCCCCTGCATTTCCGTGACCACCGCCTGCGCAACATCATCAAGCTCCATAGGCGAAGCGTACAGGGCGGTTAAGCACGGCTATGCCAAGGCAATAATCTGCGGCGGAAGCGAGGCGGCGATAAATCCGTTTTCAATAGCCGGCTTCGGAAACGCTCAGACACTCAGCCCCGCTACGGACAGAAACGCAGCGTCCGTTCCCTTCGACAAGAGGCGCGACGGCTTTGTAATGGGCGAGGGCGCTGGTGTTCTGATACTCGAGGAATACGAGCATGCGCTTAAGCGAGGCGCGAAGATATACGCCGAGGTATGCGGCTATGGCTCGACCTGTGACGCTTATCATATGACGGCGCCAAATCCGGAGGCCAAGGCCTCCGCGAAGGCAATCAGCGAGGCGCTTGCCGGAAACGAAACGGACGTTTCAAAGATATATTTAAACGCCCACGGAACCGGAACGAAGCTGAACGACAAGACCGAGACATTGGCCGTCAAGCAGGCTTTCGGAGAGGAAATGGCAAAAAAGCTGCATATCAGCTCAACAAAATCGATGACGGGACACATGCTGGGCGCCGCCGGAGCCGTCGAGGCGATAGCTTCCATACTTGCGCTTAAAAACGGCATTATTCCTCCGACCATCAATTATCTTGAGCCGGACGAGGAATGCGATCTAAACTATACCCCGAACAAGGCCGTAAAGGCTGATATCGAGCTTGCGCTTTCCACATCTTTCGGCTTCGGAGGACACAACGCTTGCCTTGCGTTCAAAAAGATATAAAGGGGTAACCGTATGAACAAAGAGGAGATAATGGGCATACTTCCGCACAGGGACAATATGCTGCTTGTCGACAAAGCGGAGCTTAAGGACGGCGTGGCTTACGGCGAGAAGACGATTACAGGCGACGAATGGTTTTTGAAGGGGCACTTCCCGGGCAATCCGGTGGTGCCGGGAGTCATTCTCTGCGAGATACTTGCACAGTCGGCCTGCGTGCTTTTGGCCTCCGAGATAGAAGGCGAGGTCGGCACCTATCTGACCGGTCTTGACAACGTAAGATTCAAAAATCCCGTGACTGTTGGGGATACTTTTAAAACGGAATGTACCATTGTAAAGTCAAGGGCTCCGTTTTACTGGGCCAGCGGCAAGGGCTTCGTAAACGGAAAGCTATGCGTAAGCGCTGAATTTTCGTTTGCGTTGGTAAAAAAGTAATCTGTTGTCCAAAATTATTTAGAAATTTAAAGAAATAAAGTTTTTGCTTCAAAACTGTTGACAAAGTATTTATTATATAATATAATGAGCCAAAATGAAGGAACGGAGGAGTACAATTGAAGTCATTGTTTTCTGCAGCTGCATATTTCTTTTACTTTTACTTTTACTTTTTTAGCCGAAAAGTAAAAGTGATTTCTGCTGCATAAAACGTAAATTGTACCCCGAGAAACCATGTTTACGTAGGCCTCGCAGTGAAATCACTGCGGGGCCTTTATTATTTGTTGACAGGAGGAATAATTATGATAGCGGTATTAAAGCAGGGGGCCACAAAGCAGCAGATAGACAACCTCTGTACTTGGTTCAAGGGGCAGGGGCTTGACGTCCATATCTCGGAGGGTAAATTTTATACCGTGCTGGGCCTTATAGGCGACACGAGCAAGATAGACGTTGACATGCTTGAAGATCTTGACATAATCGAATCGGTAAAAAGAATAAGCGATCCTTTCAAGAGCTCAAACCGGAAGTTTCATCCGGAGGACTCGGTAATCAGTATCGGAGACCTCGAAATCGGCGGCGGGAATTTCCAGATGATAGCTGGCCCCTGCTCGGTCGAATCGCCGGAGCAGATACTTGAAGTGGCGGAGAGAGTGAAGGCTTCAGGCGCATCCATTCTGCGCGGCGGCGCCTTCAAGCCCCGCACCTCGCCCTACGACTTCCAGGGGCTTAAGGCCGACGGAATCGAGCTTCTTCTCGAAGCGAAAAAACGGACCGGAATGCCGATCATAACCGAAATAATGAACGCAAACCACATTCCTCTTTTCGAAAATGTAGATATCATTCAGGTCGGTGCGCGCAACATGCAGAACTTTGAGCTTTTGAAGGAGCTTGGGAAGCTGGATAAGCCGGTTCTGCTGAAACGTGGCCTTGCCAACACGCTGAAGGAGCTGCTTATGAGTGCCGAATATATCATGGCTGGGGGCAACGAGAAGGTCATACTCTGCGAGCGCGGAATCAGGACCTTTGAAACCTATACGAGAAATACCCTCGACCTTTCGGCTGTGCCGATGCTGCGCGAGTTAACGCACCTCCCGATAGTTGTCGACCCGAGCCACGCAACGGGAATGGCAAGGCTGGTAAAGCCTATGGCCATGGCTGCCGCCGCCGCGGGAGCCGACGGGCTTATGATAGAGGTGCACAACGACCCCTCAAAGGCACTCTGCGACGGACCGCAGTCGCTTACGCCAGAGCAGTTTGACGACGTTGCAAAAAGGGTCAGAAAGATACTTGAGGTAATAAAGGAATGAAAGTTGGCATAGTAGGACTGGGACTTATCGGGGGATCGTTCGCAAAGGCTTACAAGAGCTCGGGGGATAGTGTTTACGCCTTTGACGCCGACCATACCATACTTGAGTTTGCGAAGATCGCGGGGGCAGTCGACGGGGAACTCGACGACGGAAACATCGGCGAATGCGACCTTCTTCTTATAGCGGTATACCCGAGAGCGGCAATAGAATATATAAAAGCCAAGGCGCCGCTCATTTCCCCGAAAACTGTGGTGATGGACTGCTGCGGAACAAAGCGCGAGGTCTGTACCGAGGGCTTTAAGGCGGCGGAGGAATACGGCTTTACCTTTATCGGCGGTCACCCAATGGCGGGTACGCAGTATTCGGGCTTTAAGCACAGCACGGCCTCAATGTTCAATAAGGCCTCGATGATAATAGTACCGCCTAAATTTGACGATATGGCACTGATTGACAGAGTAAAGAAGCTGCTTGCACCTGCGAACTTCGGTCGCATAACCGTTTCGACGGCCGAAAAGCACGACAGGATGATAGCATTTACGTCACAGATGGCACACGTCGTTTCAAACGCCTATATCAAAAGCCCGACAGCCGAAGCTCATAAGGGCTTTTCGGCGGGAAGCTACAAGGACCTTACGAGAGTCGCCTACCTTAACGAAGAGATGTGGAGTGAGCTTTTTATCGAAAACAAAGATTTTCTGCTTAAAGAGCTTGAATTTTTTATTAACTCCGTAAAGGAATACCGCGACGCGCTCGAAAAGGGAGATGAGAAAAGGCTTGCTCAGCTTCTCGCTGACGGCAAACGCCGCAAGGAGGAGGTCGACGGAAAATGGAAACAGTAAGGGTGGATGCTTCAAAAAGCTATGATATCCTGATAGGCTCGGGAATTCTCGGCGAAGTCGGGCAGTATGCCAGAAATATCTGCGGCGGCGCTACCGCTGCGGTGATAACCGACGATATAGTCGAAAGGCTATATTATCTGAACGTAGAGAGTTCGCTTATAAACGCCGGTTACAGGGTAATTAAATTTGTGATGCCCAACGGCGAAAGCTCGAAAAACGCCGCGAACTATCTCTCAATTCTGGACTTTCTTGCCGAAAGCGGCTTTACGCGCAAGGATGTTGTAGTCGCGCTGGGCGGCGGAGTCGTGGGGGATATCGCAGGCTTCGCGGCTGCGACCTACATGCGCGGAACGCGTTTCATTCAGATCCCGACTACTCTGCTTGCCGCGGTGGATTCCTCAGTCGGAGGCAAGACCGCTATCGACCTTGAATCCGGGAAAAACCTTGCAGGAGCGTTTTTTCAGCCGGACTTTGTGTTATGCGACCATAAAACGCTCTACACGCTCGATGAGGATGTTTTTCGGGCGGGCTGTGCGGAGATTATAAAATACGGCATCATCAGGGATAAGGGGTTGTTCGAGCTTTTAAAGCTCCCGATGGACGATAAAATAGAGGAAATAATAACGCGCTGCGTTGCCATAAAGCGCGACATCGTGAATGAGGACGAATGCGACGGCGGCATACGCCAGATACTTAACTTCGGGCACACGGCGGGGCACGCAATTGAGCTGCTCAGCCGCTACAAAACCCCTCACGGCTATGCCGTCGCTGAGGGAATGGCACTGATAGCCCGGGCAAGCGCCAGAATGGGGTTTTGTACGGCGGACTGCCGCGACGAGATAATCGGGATGCTGAAAAGATACGCGCTGCCGACGGAAACGGGCTTCAGCTCGGAGGAAATATACAGCGCGGCGCTGTCGGACAAAAAAAGCAGCGGTGATAAGATCACGCTGATCATCCCAAGAGAAATAGGGAAGTGCGAGTTGAGGGAAACCAAGCTCGGCGAATTAAAGGAAATCATTGCCTTGGGGCTGGAAAGGGGAGAGTGAATGGAAGCGATTGTCTATCCTTCAATGCTTTCTGGGACAATAAAGGCTATTGCCTCAAAATCCTGCGCTCACAGGCTGCTAATCTGTTCTTCGTTGTCAGATAAGAAAACCTTTATAAGCTGCGAGGAGAGCTCCGAGGACATAGACGCCACCGTAAGGTGCTTAAACGCACTAGGTGCGAGAATTGAAAGAGTCTGGGACGGCTTCGAGGTTATGCCTTTAAATCCATCAGATGCGGTGAGAAACGCTGTTCTTGACTGCGGTGAGAGCGGCTCGACGCTGAGGTTTTTGCTCCCCGTCGCCTGCGCTCTTGGTTCCGACTCGACCTTTCTTATGGGAGGAAGGCTTCCGCAGCGGCCGATGAGGGATCTGATCGAAGCACTCACCCGGCACGGATGTATGCTTGACGCATGCGGGGCGGAGCTTAAGACCTCGGGCAGGCTTCGGGGCGGCAGCTTCACTCTCCCTGGGAATGTTTCGTCCCAGTATGTGAGCGGCCTTTTGTTCGCTCTGTCGCTTATTCCGGACGGCGGGGTAATAGAGCTGACGGGTGAAACAGAGTCGAAAAACTATATTATGATGACGTTGGATGCTCTCAAAGCGTTCGGAGTCAAAGCTGAGGGCGGTGATAGAAACTTCGCCGTAAAACCCGGAGCAAAGTATGTTTCACCCGAAAATGTAAGTGTGGAAGGCGACTGGTCGAACGCTGCCTTCTGGCTCTGCGCCGCAGCCATGGGAACGGGCAGACTTAAATGCACAGGGCTTAACATAAATTCACTTCAGGGCGACAGAGAAATCGCGGAAATACTTTCAGAGTTCGGCGCCAAGATTGAAAAAACCGGTGATGCGGTAACCGCTATCCCCAATGAGCTTCGCGGTGTAGAGGTTGATGCCAAAAACATACCGGACCTGGTTCCTGCCATTGCCGCAGTTGCAGTTGCGGCGAAGGGAAAAACGGTTATAAAGAACGCCGCCCGCCTTCGAATAAAGGAGAGCGACAGGCTTTATACGGTTTCAAAAACACTGTCCGATCTCGGCGCGGACATTGAGGAAACGGCCGACGGACTTATAATAAACGGAGGGGAAGAGCTTTGCGGCGGCACGGTCGACGCCTTTGGCGACCACCGCATCGCAATGATGGCGGCGATAGCGGCTGCCCGGTGCGTAAACCCCGTCCGTATCAGGAACGCGGAGGCGGTAAGAAAATCATATCCCGCCTTTTTTGAGGATCTTGTGTCACTGGGCGGAAAAGTTAAAAAGGGAGACTGAGAGTATGTCGTCTTCATACGGGAAAAATATAAGAATAACGATATTCGGACAGTCCCACTCGGAGGGAATAGGAGTTTGCATAGAGGGGCTTCCTGCAGGGATAGAAATCGACATTGAGGAGCTTCAACGCTTTCTGGACAGACGCGCGCCCGGCAAAAACGCCTATTCCACAAAGCGCAGGGAGCCGGATATGCCTGAATTTCTTTCGGGAATGGCGAACGGAATTACCTGCGGCGCGCCGCTCACTGCGGTGATAAGGAATACGGATATACGCTCCTCCGATTACAGCGAGCTTTTTGACGTACCGCGCCCCGCTCACGCCGACTTTACCGCGCATGTCAAATACGGAGGCGCGCAGGACGTAAGGGGCGGAGGGCACTTTTCAGGCAGGCTTACTGCCCCGCTCTGCATTGCGGGCGGCATTTGTTTGCAGCTACTGAAAAGGCACGGAATAGAGATTGCGGCGCACATTTCGAGTATCGGAAATGTATCGGATGCTCACTTTGACATGGTGAACGTCACAGAGGAGGATTTCTTTGCTCTAAGAGAAAACGATTTCCCCGTAATCGACTTTGCGAGCGGCCAAAAAATGAAGGAAGTTATTGAGGAAGCTCGAGCCACGGGAGATTCCGTCGGTGGAGTAGTGGAGTGCGCTGCAATCGGACTTTCCGCAGGCTTGGGCGACCCAATGTTCGACGGAATGGAGAACCGAATTGCGGGGATCGTTTTTGGGATTCCTGCGGTCAAGGGCATAGAATTTGGAAACGGCTTCGGCTCTGCCTTGCTGAAAGGTTCGGAAAACAATGACGCCTTTTATACCGACGGCAGCGGAATACACACAAAGACCAACAACCACGGCGGAATACTCGGCGGCATTACCTCGGGCATGCCGCTTGTGTTCCGGGCGGCTTTCAAGCCGACGCCGTCAATCGCAACGACTCAGGACAGCGTCAGCCTTTCAAAAATGGAAAACGTAAAGCTGAGTATAAAGGGCAGGCACGATCCCTGCATAGTGCCCCGTGCTGTACCCTGCGTTGAGGCTGCTGCGGCTATAGCAATCTGCGACGCGATTTTCGAAAACAATAAGATAAGAGGTGTTTGAAATGGATTTAAAGGATTTGAGGGAGAAAATCGACGCTATAGACGGAGAGATTATCAGGCTCTTTGAGCAGAGAATGAACATAAGCGAGGAAGTCGCAAAGTATAAGCTGGAGAACAATCTGCCGGTTTTAGACAGCGCGCGTGAGAGGGTGAAGCTTTCCGAAATATACGAGAGCTCTGCCGAGGGGATGAAGTCCTACACCAGCGTGCTTTACTCGCTGATATTTGAGCTCAGCCGGCTTCATCAGAAAAAGATCATCAACCCCACAAATGAACTTGTTGAAAGGATAAGGGGAGCAATATCCGACACCGACTGCGTCTTTCCGGAGCATGCGCTTATAGCCTGCCAGGGCGTCGAGGGGGCGTATTCGCAGATCGCCTGTGAAAAGCTGTTCAGGGTGCCTAATATAATGTACTTCAACAGCTTCGATGGGGTTTTCGCCGCCATTGACAAGGGGCTTTGCAGATACGGCCTGCTGCCGATAGAAAACAGCACAGCGGGCTCGGTAAACAAAATCTATGACCTTATGATGCACTATAACTTCAGCATTGTAAGGAGCATAAGGCTCAAGGTCGACCACAATCTGCTGGTTAAAAAGGGAACAAAGCTCGCCGATATTAGGGAGATTTTCTCGCACGAGCAGGCGATAAACCAGTGCTCGGAGTTTCTCGCGGGGCTCAAAAACGTTAAGGTCACTGCCTGTGAGAACACTGCTGCGGCGGCAAAGCTTGTAGCGGAATCGAATAGAAAGGACGCTGCGGCCCTTTCCTCGCGCGCCTGTGCCGGAATTTACGGACTCGAATGCCTTGCCGAGTCAGTTCAGGACACAGGTAACAATTTTACGCGGTTTATATGTATTTCAAAAGAGCTTGAAATTTACCCCGGTGCCGACAGAACGAGCATAATGATGATAATTTCGCACAAGCCAGGTTCGCTTTACAAGGTGCTTTCAAGGTTTTACTCACTTGGTATTAACCTCGTAAAGCTCGAAAGCCGTCCGCTGCCTGACAGGGATTTTGAGTTCATGTTCTACTTTGACATCGAAACGCCCGTTTATTCCGAGCGTTTCCCGCAGCTTATAGCAGAGCTTGACGGGATGTGCGAAGAATTTAAGTATCTCGGCAGCTATTCCGAGATGGTTTAGAAAATAAGGCCAAATTACTTTATGAGTAATTTGGCCTTCAGCTTGTCAAAAAACTTGTTTACAGCAAAAAAGCTTCGCAGAATTTCCGCCACAAATGGCGGAAACAAAGTCAAATATGTCATTTCCGGCGGCGTGTACGTCGGAAATGACACCTCTCATGACGGGCGCGGCAGAGCG
>JAJUHS010000030.1 GCA_029267755.1 Clostridiales bacterium | reverse complement strand
TTGGCAGCGGGAGAAGGATTCGAACCCTCACAAACAGAGTCAGAGTCTGCTGTGCTACCCTTACACAATCCCGCTAGACAGCAAAGACTATTATACTGGAATTTCTACTTTTGTCAAGACTTTTTTGGCGGCAAATTTAATAATTTGCCGCCAATGCGCCGACTTAAAATATCATTGTTGCAAAATAATCGTCGGGTGTTTCAGCTCGTCTTATTAGCTGCACTTCCCCGTTCTCGCGGAGCAAAAGCTCCTTTGAACGAAGCTTTCCGTTGTAGTTGTAACCCATCGCATAACCATGGGCGCCTGTGTCGTGAATTACTATAAAGTCCCCTATATCGATTTTCGGCAGCCAGCGGTCAATCGCAAACTTATCGTTGTTCTCGCAGAGCGAGCCTGTTATGTCATAGCGATAGTTGCAAGGGTCGTTCTCCTTGCCCATTACAGTAATGTGGTGATATGCACCGTACATTGCAGGGCGCATAAGATCGCAGGCGCAGGCATCGACACCTATGTATTCCTTATAGATGTGCTTTTCGTGTATTGCCTTCGTAACAAGGCAGCCGTAAGGTCCTAGCATAAACCTTCCCAGCTCCGTATAAATCGATATGTTACCCATGCCGGCAGGCACGAGAATCTTTTCAAACTGCTTGCGTACGCCTTCGCCTATAACAAAAATATCGTTGGCAGGCTGCTCCGGCTTATAGGGAATTCCAATGCCGCCGGAAAGGTTAATGAAAGTAATATTTGCTCCGGTTTTGTCACGAAGCTCTACTGCCAGCTCAAAGAGTACTCTGGCAAGCTCAGGATAGTATTCGTTCGAAATAGTATTGCTTGCTAGAAAAGCGTGTATTCCGAATTCCTTGGCACCGAGAGCCATCAGCTCCTTATACGCTTTTATCATCTGCTCTTTAGTCATTCCGTATTTTGCGTCGCCGGGATTATCCATAATATCGTTGCTTATCGCGAACGTACCTCCCGGATTATATCGGCAGCATATTTTCTCGGGAATCCCCGAAATCCTGTTTAAATATGCAATATGCGTATAATCGTCGAGATTGATTATGGCGCCAAGTTCTGAGGCTTTTTTAAAATCCTGTTCCGGTGTTGCGTTTGAGGAAAACATTATTTCGTTACCGGAAATGCCTATTTTTTCGGACAGAAGAAGCTCGGTATATGACGAGCAGTCTACTCCGCAGCCCTCTTCGTTAAGGATTTTTATAATCGTCGGGTTCGGAGTCGCCTTAACGGCGAAGTATTCCTTATAACCCTTATTCCAGGAAAATGCTTTTTTCAGATTCCTCGCGTTTTCGCGTATTCCCTTTTCATAATAAAGATGATACGGTGTAGTATATGTTTTATCTATTTCTTTCAGTTGATCCAAGGTTACGAACGTTTCTTTCATGACCTAGCCCTCCATGCCCTCCAATTGTATATATTGAATTATTATATAGTATTTTTATTCATTTGTCGATAATTTTTTATTTGCAATTTCCTTTTCTTCCTCGGTTTGTTGACAACTCTATTTCTCCATGTTAATATATACTCAAGTTGCGGATGTGATGGAATTGGTAGACATGCAGGATTTAGGTTCCTGTGTCGCAAGACGTGTGGGTTCGAGTCCCTTCATCCGCACCAAAATAACAAATCCCGCAGCCGTTGAGGTTGCGGGATTTGTTATTTTATCATTGGCTAAATCAATTTTTCGGAAATGGTTAACAGAAGTATTATTGGTAATATTTTTTATAAGAAAATAAAAGAGATCAATAATTGATTTTATTTATTTTCTTGTATTGCAATGGCTAAGTGGGGTTTCGGTATAATATTCTACCAACCTAACATTTAGCTTATCTTGAAACGTATACCGTGCATGATGACGAGAGTTTTCCGTCCTCAGTTGTTGCTGTAATGACCGCTTCTCCTACTCCCTGTGCGTAAACGATCCCGTTATTAACCGAAGCGATTGATGGGTTGCTGGAGGTCCAGACAAGGGTTGGTTTTTCGGCGGTGCTCGGCGAAATCGTAACCGCGAGAGTCAGCTTTTCCCCGATTTTCATTGATTGTGCAGATGGTTTAACTGAAATACCCGTTACCGCTTCCTTAACGTGAACGGTGCATGTCGCTGTTTTGTTTCCGCTTTCAGATTTAACGGTTATAACAGCGGTACCTATTCCTATTGCTATTACTGTACCGTCTTCGGATGCCATAGCTATATTCGGAGCATTTGAGGACCAGATAAGCTTCTTATTAGTTGCGTTTTGTGGAGAAACGGACGCTGCAATCTGCATTGTAGAACCTACAGTCATTGTAATTTCTTGCTTATTAAGCGTTACTCCGGTAACGTCAACGGTATTATCGCTGACGGTAATTATGCTTGCCGCCAGTTTTCCGCCATCTTCGGACTCGGCGGTTATCAAAACAGTGCCAGTCCCCTTCCCTGTTATGGTAACGGTTGTGTCTGAGGAAGATGAGACGCTGACTACCGATTCGTTGCTTGATTCCCATATGATCGATTTCTTGGTCGCTCCCGCAGGCTCTACAGTTACTGTAAGCGTTGTACTGCTGCCAACTGTCAGGTTCACGATTTCCTTATCTATTGATAAACCGGTAACACCTACAATGTTTGCCGTTGTCGTCGGAGTATTAGTAACGCCTGGTGTCGCTGAGGGTGACGGCTGAGGCGAGGAAGAAACCTTAGGTGACGCCGATGGTGTCGGAGACGGACTTGGAGTCGTGACAGGTTCATTACTTTTGCATCCGGATATGAATAATAATGATAATGATAATAAAAAAACGCATAATCTGCGGTATGTACATGAAGACATATATATGACTATCTCCTTTCGGGGATTTACATTCCATCTGATTTTATCATATTAATTATTTTTTTCAACATATAATTCGAAAACAAATTGAGAACACCTATAAAAGTTATTAAAAGCACTCAATAAGATTGAAAAAAGGACTTTTATATGTTAATTTAGTAATAACTTTGTATAACAATAGAGGTATCTTAATATGAGCAGCGACGGCAGCAAGGGACAAAAAAATAAAGCTATTTCATATTCATATATTATAGGCATAGTATTTCTCATAGTAACAGTTGTTTTATTGGTGAAGAACATGATTGCAACCCAAAAAGATAACTTAACTGCCATATCCGCTGCGCCCACCCCTATTCAGGCCGAAAACGCAGTTTCAAGCTCCGCATCTAGTCCAAGTCCAAGTCCAAGTCCCAGTCCGACTCCCAGTCCTACTCCCATTCCATCAACAAAGCCGGCAGCTTCTGGTATAAATCCGTCCAGGGTATCAAGCCAGCCGAAACAAAAAAACACATCCGCCGCCCCGCTTTCCGATACCGAATTTAAACCGCTGACAAAATTGCAGGACGACATATTTAAGGGCAATCTTATTCTGGTGAATAATAAGTATCCCTATAAATTTATTGGTAATATTAATCGCGTCTGCTTATTCGAAAGCAAAACTAACAGCTATAAGGTTTCGGACTACAATATATTCACTGGGGAAATAACCGTTACGCCGCTAAACTCGATGCTCGACGATTTTTATTCCGAAATGGGAACAGATGATGCCTTTATAATAAGCGGGTACCGTTCTTATGAAACACAGCAGTACCTGTTTGACAGAGAGATTGCAGATAAAGGAGAAGCCGAGGCGGTGCATTGGGTGGCAAGGCCGGGGACAAGCGAGCATCATACGGGTCTGGCGATAGATTTCGGTATTCTCTACGACAACGGAACGTACTATGAATATGACGGGACCGGTGATTTTGCATGGATTAACGAAAACTGCTATAAATACGGTTTTATTGTCCGATATCAGAACAATAAAAAGAATATTACTGGAATATATTACGAACCGTGGCATTTTAGATATGTCGGCATTCCCCACGCGACGAAAATTACGGAGCTCGGACTTTGTCTTGAAGAGTATATTGATTATATCCGTAGTTACTCCTATAAAAAGCCCCTTCTTATACAGACTGATGACGGAAGCGTATATGAAACATACTATTGCGCCGGAATAACGGCTTATGTTCCTATAAATTACAGCTATGAAATCTCTGGCAACAATATAGACGGTTTCATTGTAACCGTAAAGATAGCATAAAGAGCAGAACAGGCTGAATCCCCGCCACAACCGTGACGGGGATTACACTATTTTCTTATGATTCAGTTTGCTTTAACCCTTTCAAATCCTGCCTTGAAGGCCGCAACATTTACGTCCCTGGTTTTCGGCGGAACTGAGGAAGATACAAGCTCCACCCAATCGATGCCCTTAAGGTCCAGCGCCGCCACCAGCGCACCAAGGAGGCAGATGTTCTGAGAACGAATAGAGCCAAGGTCCTCGGCAATTTTGCTCGCGGAAACGATTACAACGTTTCCAACGGCGTTTTTAAGCACTTCGGCAGCCTCGTGGGGATACTCCTGCTGACCGATAAGAACTGGCATAGAGTATATCTCGCGTTCGTCCATGACGATCATGCCGCCCTTTTTGAGGTACGGGAGCGCTCGGAGTGCTTCTACCTTCTCGAATGCAACAATAATGTCTGCCTCGCCCTCACCGATATTCGGGGCAAATACTTTATCACCGAATTTGAGCTGTGTATTTACCGTACCGCCGCGCTGGCTCATGCCGTGTATTTCACTCATCTTGACATCATAACCGAGTGCAACGAGACCCTCGGATAGTATTTTGGTTGTAAGTATTGTACCCTGTCCGCCGACACCGGTCAAAAGTATATTTGTTGTCATCTTACTTCCCTACCTTTGAAATAGCATTGAACTTGCACATTTGCGCACAAAGACCGCAGGCGGTGCAGTTCGCGGGGTCGGCGATATACGCCTTTTTATTCTCAAAGGCAAGCGCCGGGCAAGCGACCTTAGTGCAGGCTCTACATCCTGTGCACTTATCAGGGTCTATAATGCAGTGCGCTCCCGCGTTGGCCTTGATGACTTCCTTAAGCAGCGCGCAGGGACGTTTAGTTACAATTACAAAGGTACCCTTTGCGGCAATCGCATCAGTAATGGCCTTGTCCATAGCGTCAAGATCAATGGGATCTACCACGCGAACATTTGCCTTGTCTATACCTGTCGCCAGAATAAGCTGCAGCGCGTCAATTTTCGGCACCTCGTAGCCCATAAGGCTTATTCCGGTACCGGAATTTTGCTGATGCCCGGTCATAGCGGTTATGCTGTTGTCAAGAAGGCAAAGGCAAACATTGGCCTCGGCGTGAACTGCGTCTATGAGGCTAGTAAGTCCCGAGTGGAAGAAGGTTGAGTCGCCAAGCAGGCCAAATACCTTTCGGGAATCTCCCTGCATCTCAAGGGCTTTGGCGAGGCCTATTGGCATCGAGAAGCCCGAACCCATGCAGATAGCCGTATCGAAGCCGTTAAACGGAGGATTTACGCCTAACGAATAGCAGCCTATATCGCCGGTTGTGACAATCTCCTTCTTGTGTTTTAGGAGCGCATAGTAGAAACCGCGGTGCGGACAGCCCGCGCAGAGCACGGGCGGGCGCGCGGGAGCCTTTGTTTCAACCATATACTTGTCCGGAGCGGCTGCGATTCCGAAGGCTTTACGCACAATCTGAGCGTCGAGTTCCCCCTGGATTGTGACTGCTTCCTTTCCGACACAGCCGATGCCGAGCGTACGGACAAAGTTTTCTATGTAGGGCTCGCCCTCTTCGATTATATAGACTTTATCAACCTTTTCGCAGAATTCCTTAACAAGCTTTTTTGAAATGGGATAAGTAAGTCCGAGCTTCAGGTATGACGCTCCGTCCCCGAACGCTTCGCGCGAATGCTGGTAGGATATGCCGCTGGTAATAATACCTATAGCTCTGCTCCCCCATTCGATTTTATTAAGCGGACATTCATAAGCGTATTCCTCAGCGTCCTTTAGATGCTGCTCCACTGCAACATGGCGTACTCTAGCGTTCGCTGGAAGCATGGCATATTTCGAGGGGTTGCTTTCGTACTTTTTCACCCCTTCGTTTTTTCGCTCACCAAGCTCGACAATGCTCTTCGAATGGCATACGCGGGTGGTCATTCGCATAAGGACCGGAATATCGAACCTCTCACTGAGGTCAAAAGCCGCGATCATAAAATCCTTACACTCCTGCGAATCTGAGGGTTCAAGACAGAGCAGCTTCGCATGCGGGGCGTAAAGCCTGTTATCCTGCTCATTCTGGGAGCTGTGGCAGCCAGGGTCGTCCGCGCTGATAAATACAAGACCTCCGTTAACGCCCGTATAGCCGACAGTAAAGATCGGGTCGGCAGCGACGTTCATTCCGACGTGCTTGAAGGCGGCAAGGGCGCGCGCCCCGCCTATGGAGGCTCCGATCGCTATTTCGGATGCGACCTTTTCGTTATTTGCCCACTGGCAGTATATATCGTCTTTATATTGGGAAATATTTTCAAGTATTTCGGTGCTGGGAGTACCTGGATATGCGGAAGCGACCCTGACACCGGCTTCCCAGGCGCCTCTGGCAATCGCTTCATCGCCGCTCATAATAATACGTTTCATCAGTATCCTCCGTTGTATTGTCAATAAAAAACTATATCACTGTTTTAAATCATGATATTTGATCGTGGCGCGCGGCACATGGTTCACACGCACTTAAAATAATCGCATTGCGACTATTCTAACACGACTTTGCAAATAAAACAACAAGGTTTCATTCAAAGGCCGAAATGCTTCCATTGAATGGTACTGCAAAGCAGTACCATTCAATGGAAGCGTAAGGTTCTTTGGTAAAAACCTATTTACCTATTATTCGACCGTAACGGATTTTGCAAGATTTCGCGGCTTATCTATATCGCAGCCTCGAAGCAGCGCGACATAGTAGGCAAAAAGCTGAAGCGGTATTACCGCAAGCGACGGAAGATACAACTCATGAATGTCGGGGATAACGATTATGTTGTCCGAAACCTGAGAGATAATGTCCTTGTTGTTTTCCGTCGTTATGGAAAGCACCTCCGCAGCCCTTGACTTAACCTCTACGATGTTGCTTATCGTTTTTTCCAGCAGCTTGTTGTAAGAAGCCACTGCGATTACAAGCGTTCCGTCCTCGATAAGCGAAATCGTACCGTGCTTAAGCTCGCCCGCAGCATAGGCATCGGAATGGATATACGAGATTTCCTTGAGCTTTAAAGACCCTTCCAGCGAAAGTGCGTAATCTATGTTCCGGCCTATAAAGAAAATATTTTCATTATTGAAGTAAAGTGAAGCCAGATATTGTATATGCTCCTTGTCCTTCAAAATACTCTCTATCTTATCGGGAACCTTTATAAGCTCCCTGACCAGAAGCTTATATTCCTCCTCATCTATCGTGCCGCAGCAGTCGGCAAGATAAATTCCGAGCAGATATGTGACCGCAAGCTGTGTGCTGTAAGCCTTTGTTGTCGCTACGGCGATTTCCGGTCCTGCCCAGGTGTATATGACGTCGTCGGATTCCTTGGCGATAGTGCTTCCGACCACATTTACGATTGAAAGCACCCGCGCTCCGAGGCGCTTTGCCTCACGCATGGCGGCGATGGTGTCAGCGGTCGTTCCTGATTGGCTTATGCAAATTATTAAGGTTTTTTCATTGACAATCGGGCTGCAATATCTGAACTCGGACGCCAGAGCAACCTCAACCGGTTTTCTGACCAGCTTTTCTATGTTGTATTTGGCGACCATGCCGACATGATATGATGAGCCGCAGGCCACTATATATATCTTCGATAAATCCCGAACATATTCCTTTGTCAGACTTACGTTGTCAAGCACTATACGCCCTTCCTTTATTCTGGGCATTACAGTCTTGCGTATGACTTCAGGCTGCTCCATAATTTCCTTGAACATGAAATGCTCATATCCGCCCTTTTCGGCTGCGGAAATATCCCAGTCAACGTGAGAAATCGGCTTTTCAATTTCCTCGAGGAAGTTGTTATACACCGTTACGCCCTTGGATGTGATAACGGAAAATTCCTCGTCATCAAGATATATGACATCTCTTGTGTATTTGAGAACCGCCGTAACGTCAGACGCCAGGAAGTTCCCCTTTTCGCTAAGCGCAATTATCAGCGGGCTGTCCTTACGCACCGCAATTATCTTATCGGGGCAGTCGGCCGCCATTATGCCTAGCGCATATGAACCCTCGAGGCGTTCTACCGCCTCGTGTACCGCCTTAAGCAGATCCTTGCCGTCATAAAAATAATCAATAAGCTGGGCCACAACCTCCGTATCTGTTTCGGAATTGAACGTAATGCCCTTAGCCAAAAGAATCTCCTTAAGATGGAGATAATTCTCTATTATACCGTTATGTACAACGGCAATATTTCCGGAATTGCTCACATGGGGGTGAGAATTCACATCCGAAGGCTTGCCGTGAGTGGCCCAACGGGTATGGCCTATGCCTGAGACTCCCCTGATCGCTTTTCCGCCTTCTATCATATCGGACAGAACCTGAAGTCTTCCTTTCGCCTTGATGACGTTGAGCTTGCAGCCGTCATAAATTGAAACACCCGCCGAATCGTATCCTCTGTATTCAAGTCTTTTAAGACCTTCAAGCAATATGGGAGCGGCCTGCTCGGTTCCGCTGTATCCAACAATTCCACACATTATAAATTTGCCTCACTTTAGTAAATTAAAGAAGTTTTATTATCCTCTCCACGGCCTCCTTGGTGGCTTCGGAGTCGCCGAACGCGGTCAGACGGATATAGCCCTCTCCGCTCGGACCGAAGCCGGCACCGGGAGTCGTGACAACATTGACCTTATTCAAAAGCATATCGAAGAAGTCCCAGGACGGCATTCCGTTAGGTGTCTTTGCCCAGATATACGGAGCGTTTACACCGCCAAACACCTCAAGGCCCGCCTTAATGAGGCCCTCCCTGATTACCTTCGCATTATTCATATAGTAGTCTATAATTTTTCGGCATTCTATTTTTCCTTGCTCCGTATAAATCGCAGCCGCGCCCCTCTGAACGATATATGGCGTACCGTTGAACTTTGTGCTCTGCCTTCTTGCCCAGAGAGAGTTAAGCTGTACGCCTTCCCTGACCAGAGCTTTGGGTACGACCGTATACGCGCAGCGTGTTCCGGTAAATCCGGCTGTTTTCGAAAAGCTGCGGAATTCTATCGCGCATTCCTTAGCTCCCTCTATCTCAAAAATAGTATGAGGAATCTCCGGATCCGTAATATACGCCTCATACGCTGAATCGTAAAGGATTACAGAACCGTTCTTTGCAGCGTAATCGACCCACATTTTAAGCTGTTCCTTTGTGGCAGCTGCACCTGTAGGATTATTCGGGAAGCAGAGATAGATAATATCGGGAACCTCACTGGGCAGCTCGGGTGCAAATCCGTTTTCGGCCGTGCAGGGCATATATATTAGATTGGACCAGCGCCCGTCGGCTCCGAAGTCTCCGGCCCTGCCCGCCATGGCGTTAGAATCGACATAAACGGGATACACCGGGTCGCAGACGGCTACCCGGTTATCCACGCTGAAAATCTCGCCTATATTGCCGCAGTCGCTTTTTGCACCGTCGCTGACAAATATCTCATCAATGCCGATGTCGACGCCTCTGGCTGCATAATCGTTCTTTGCGATCGCATCTATGAGGAAATCATAGCCGAAATCCGGACCGTATCCCTTAAAGGTTTCCTTTGCGGCCATATCGTCAACGGCATCGTGCATAGCCTTGATTACGGAAGGAGCGAGCGGCTGCGTAGCGTCGCCGATGCCGAGCTTAATTATTTTTTTGCCGGGGTTCTTGGCGGCAAAAGCCGCAGCTCTGCGTGCGGTCTCTGAAAAAAGATAGCTGCCGGGAAGCTTTGTGAAATTCCTGTTTATTTTTGCCATTTATGTTCCTCCGCTTTTGTATTAATCTTATCTTATATATTGCCGTCAAAGACGAATTCCGCCCCTCCGGTCATGTAAACCTCGCCTGTCTGTTCATCCCATTCAACAAATAGCTCTCCTCCGCGTAAAACGATTTTCGCGCTTCTGCCGCATTCTCCGCTCAGAACAGCCGCTACCAAAACAGCCGACGCTCCCGTGCCGCAGGCCAGTGTCTCCCCGACACCGCGCTCCCATACTCTGGCTCTTATCGAACCGTCGTCCATAACCTCAGCAAACTCGACATTAGTACGTTCCGGAAATACCGGACTTCTTTCTATCTCCGAACCGAGCTTTGCAAGATTAATAGTATCCAGAGAATCGGTAAAAATGATACAATGCGGATTTCCTACTGATACTGCGGTCGCATAATAGATTGTACCGTTCACATCCAATGGCTGATTTATGAAGGTATCTCCATCGGCAATTGCCGGAATCTCAGCGGGTTTTAAAATTGGAACTCCCATGTTGACTCGTACGCTCGTGACAATGCCGTCGCTGATATTCAAATACAGCTTTTTTAGACCAGCGAGAGTTTCAACGGACAGCTCGGGGGATTTAAAGATATCACGTTCATACACATATTTCCCGACGCACCTGAGTCCGTTTCCGCAGATCTCAGCTCTTGTACCGTCAGAATTATATATGTCCATCTTAATATTTGCAACTCTTGAAGGAGAAATAATTATAACTCCGTCCGAGCCCACCCCGAAATGCCTGTCGGACAGCCTTTTGGAAAGCTCCGACGGATTTGGAGGCGGAGCCTCGTCAAAGCAGTTGATATATATGTAATCGTTTCCAGTACCCTGCATTTTGGTAAATTTCATAGCGACAATAACCTTCCTGTTTCAAGCTTAGTCCCTGATTTAATACCCTAAAATCATCACTTTTAGAGCCTGAAATACTTTCTCAAAATATATCCCTTCGTTATTATTATCGGAATAATTGACTAAGTATTTACAAACTATAATTAAAAGGCGGTGATTTTTTTGGCGATAGTTTTTATCAGGACCATAATCGTTTATTTATCCCTGATACTTTCTATGCGGATCATGGGAAAAAGGCAACTGGGAGAGCTTGAACTTTCGGAAGTTGTTATTGCGGTTTTGATTTCGGATATGGCGTCGCATCCTTTGCAGGATATCGGCGTTCCGCTTTTAAACGGTCTGATACCGGTACTGGTGCTTCTTTGCTGTGAAGTTCTTATATCTGGCTTGGTAATGAAAAGCATACGGTTCCGTGCGTTCATCTGCGGAAGGCCAAGCATTTTAATCGAAAACGGCAAAATAATACAGAGCGAATTGAAACGCAACCGATTCTGCCTTGACGAGCTAACCGAGGATCTCAGAAAAAAAGGGATTACGGACATAAGCAAGGTGAAATATGCGGTGCTGGAAACCGACGGTACGCTCAACGCGCTGCAATACGCATCCGAAATGCCGCCTAGCGCAGCTTCGCTAAATGTACAGGTAGAGGACTTCTCTATCCCACGCTGCATAATAAGCGACGGAAGAATAATAGAGAGAACCCTCGCCGAGAGCGGCAAAGACTTCGCATGGCTGAAAAAGCAGCTTGAAATGAGAAATGTCAAAGACGCAAAGGATGTTTTTTATATGACCGTTGATGACTTTGACAAAATATACTTTTTGGCGAAGGAAAATAACAAATGAAAAAGGAACTGATATTCGGCATTATTCTCGCAGTCCTGTTTGCGCTGGTAATTATAAACATATACGTCCTGAACGGGCTGTGCGGCAGGCTGCAGGATCTGCTTACCGATTCCCGCCGAAGCGCGGAGGCCGGAGATTGGGGCAAGGCTGTGGAAAAAGCCGAGGAAGCCGAACAATTGTGGAACAAAGCCGACCCTTACACCCATATCGTTGTAAGACACTCGGAGATAGACAGCGCGACGGACGCCTTCTATGATCTTTTAAAAGCATTATACAGCGAAGATGAAGGCGAAGCGAAAGGCTCATATATGCTGCTCGATGCGCATCTTACAAGCATAGTAGGTATGGAAAAAATAACATTGGGGAGTATTTTTTAGGCTCTGTCCTGGAGCAGCTTGTTCAGTTCTTCTATAAAAGTGTTTATGTCCTTAAAGTGCCTGTAGACCGAGGCGAAACGGACATATGCCACCTCATCTATGGCTTTTAGCTTGTCCATAACCAGCTCGCCGATACGGTTTGAGCTTACCTCCCGCTCCAGCGAGTTCTGGAGCTCCTGCTCTATGTCGTTCGCCACCTTTTCCAGAGCAGACATGGGTACCTGTCTTTTCTCACACGCTCGTATCATACCGTTGAGAAGCTTTATCCTGTCGAAGGTCTGTCTGCTGCCGTCCTTTTTTACGACAACCAAAGGCACCCTTTCCATAATTTCATAGGTTGTAAATCTCTTCTGACAGGATAAACACTCTCTGCGCCTGCGAATGGTGGAGCCCTCTTCGGCAGGCCTCGAATCAATTACCTTGCTCTCGCTGTAACCGCAATAGGGGCATTTCATCTAAAAACCTCCCCGAAATAATAGTAGTAAATAAATCACTAATATAAAAGCTCTGCTGCATTATAACCGATTAAAAATTATTATATCATGTAATCCATATGTTGTACACAATAAAAATACAGCTTCAATATATATTTTTTGAAGCTGTATTGAATTTTTATTTTAATTATATTAAAGTTCCAGCAAATCGTAGAGTACGTCCCTCAGTCCGACAGGCGTAACCGCTCCCTCTGCAAGCATATCGATAATAGTAAGTATTTTTCGGGCGTCTGTGGTTATGGAATTGATGTTATCCTCTTCCCCGCTTTCGGGTATACAAATACCAACCCCGTAATTTTCAAGAACTGCAACCCCATCGCAATTAAAGAGTTCATCGACCGTTACATAGTATACGACATCCATGATATTATCACCTCCCAGATCAATTCTTTTTCGGCAAATGTCAGTTTTTCGCATACTATTCAGTCCCTTCTTTGATTTTTTATTCATTATTCCATACAAAAAAACAAATATCTAGAGAAAGAAATCGCAATCTTCGACAAAAACCGACTTTAAAACTACATATTGTGCCTATGGAAAAACTTTTTGC
Source organism: Clostridiales bacterium (assembly GCA_029267755.1). Classification (GTDB taxonomy): domain Bacteria; phylum Bacillota; class Clostridia; order Oscillospirales; family Oscillospiraceae; genus DUPK01. The sequence goes on along the minus strand of JAJUHS010000030.1, from coordinate 4,625 downwards.
TTGCCAACCACAAATTTTTCTGTAAAATATTTTTAGAGCCGATTAATACCGACTCTAATTTTGTTTACATAATCTAGTAAGCTTATTTATATTAGTTTTTTGGAGAGATTTGAAGATGAAAAAACTGTTTAGCCGGATGTCCTCAATGTGTGATGAAGCCTATTTTTTGATCAGATGCTCCGTCATATTAACGGCTACGCTTTTTGCTTGCAGCGTATTAATAATAGTCGCAGCTGGCAGGTTCTCCACCGATACATACAGACTTTACCTTCTTGCCGAAGAGCTGTACAGGCTGCCCCAGGCAATCCTGCTGATAGCTGCTGTAGGATCGGTCATTTTGGAGGACATGTTCTCAGGAGCGCGCTGAGTTCTTCCGGCGAATAGAGCGCGTTCAGAACATCCAGAAGAGCGTCGGCGCTCAACTTGTCCGGAAGCCCGAGCCTTGCCTTCAGAGCCTTTCTTAGCTCCGCGGCACCCGTCTTACCCGATAAACCCAGCGCAAACATGTCAGCCTTAGTAATCCTGTCCGATTCCTTAGCGGGTTCAGCATCGTCAATAGTCGCTCCCGCCCGGCGCAGGGCATCGATTAGGACATCAGGCTCCATACCCTCCACTCCAAGCTTCCCCTCCTTCGCCGCGGTTCTCTTTCGCCGCTCGCGCCCCTCAATATCGGGAATGTAGGCGTGCTTGACGCCGTTTCCGGATATTGCTCCTTTAAGATAATTCCTTATCAGGAAGCCGGCGCCGTCGCTGTCGGTCATTATTATAATGCCCCTTTTGTCTGCAAGCCTGCGCAGGAGCTCAATTTTTTCCCTGTCCGAGAATATCCCGAAGCCGGCTGTCTCGATTATCGCGGCGTCGACTACCTGCGAGAGAGTGTTCTTATCGTACCTTCCCTCTACAACTATGACCTCTTTTACTTTCAGCATACCTTGGCTCCTTATATAGAGGCAAGCTTTACAAGCATCAGCTTCAAAAGCTCCTCGTCGTCCATGGAGTCCCGTTTCATCATATAGTCGGTATCCGCCGAAAGCCTCACGGCCGACTCGCACCAGCGCAGCGACAAACGTCCCGCGTTCTCCATAAGGAGCTTCGCGGGGTATTCTTTTTTTATATCGCAAAGCTCCATAAGGTATGCCCTGTTCTTTCCATGCTCTATGCAGAGTCTGGCATAATATAACTGCCTCAGCTGTTTGCCTATGACAGCCAATATCTTAATCGGCGGCTCTTTCATCTGCAGAAGATCCCCCATTATTTTTGCGCTGCGGTTGAAGTCCCTTTTTGATATCGCATCGGTCATATCGAATATTTGCGCAGTGATTACGGGCGTGCATACCGCATCTATGTCCTCCTTCGTTATCCTGTCGGTCTTTGAGTACGCAGCCGCCTTTTCGAGCTCGGTAATAAGGGTTGTCATAGATTCTCCGCAGTAAAAGAGCATATACTGAGCTTCCGCCCGATCTATTGTGTGTCCCAGTGCCTTGAAGCGGCGGTTAAGCCACGCAATCAGATCCGAATGCTCCTGGACTTTGAATTCCACCGAACTGCCGACCTTCTTAACCGTGTGATGTATTTTCGTTGTGCCGAGAGGCTTAAATTCCGGATCCGAGAAGAAAAAAACAATACAGCAGTAGTCCGGAATGTCTTTTAAAATGGCATCCAGCCTGTCTCTTGTTTCCTCTCCGGCCTTATAAAAATCAAAATCGCGCACTTCGATAAGGGTGTGTTCGGAGAACACCGGAAGCGCGTCGATCGCAGCCGAGAGTTCGTTTAAATCAACATTTTTTCCCTCGAAGTACTTGTGGTTGAACTCCTCCGTTCCCGCCGGGATGAGGATTTTTGTCATTTCCTTGAAATAATAACCCTTTAAATACGACTCCTCGCCCCAAAGGACATAGAGAGGTTTAAGCTGTTGCTCCGCAATAGCCTTTTTTAGCTCGTTATATTCAATATTTTCGTTTTTATGTTTTTTATCCGCCATTAGTTTGACCTCACAGAAACGTTTCCCATAATATCGGTCCGGAGGACTCTTATTTCCCGGGCTTTCAGGCGGTCCAGAACCTCGTCCGTCGGATGCCCGTAAGGATTGTAGCCTACGGAAATTATTGCCGTTTCGGGTTTTAATGTGTCGAGAAGCTCCTCGCTGGTGGAATACCTCGAGCCGTGATGCCCGACTATCATAACCTCTATATCCGGCAGCCCGGCGCTCTTTAGAAGCCTGCGCTCAACACTGGCGCTGGCGTCGCCGGTAACAAGGGCATCAAATCCACCTTCCGAGCACAGTACGATTATGCCGTTTTCGTTGCTGCCAGAAGAACCGTGCGCGGCATAAAGATTGAGCGCGGTATCCCGGTATGATAGCTTCATATCTTCCGTTACATATAATATCTCAATACCCTGCTTCTTAGCAAGCTCTGTTATTTCTTCCCTGTGATTTTGTTCGTCCTCTTTGCCGTTTTCGCCGCTAGGCATAGCAATCAGCCCCACCCGTGTTTTCAACATTAGCCTTGTTATGCCGTCGATATGATCTGAGTCAAAGTGGGTTATAACCAAGACGTCGATTGAGCTTCGGTTGATGCTCTTAAGATAATCAGCGGTTCCGTTGCCGACGTTCGAAGAGTTGTTCCCTCCGCAGTCTACGACAAAGGTATGACTTTTTGTCGTCAATATTATGCTCTGCCCCTGTCCGACATCCAGAGCGGTCACGGTCATTGGTGTGATGTCATATATAAGACCTGACAAAAGCACGCAGACGCAAAATGCAATAACTATGCCGCAGGCTGGTATTACCAGCCTGGGCTTTCTTTTCCTTACGATTAGGAGCCAGCCTAAAACGGCGTATACGAAAATAAGCCACAAGCGCAAAAATACGCTCCGCATGGAAACGGAGGCAAACGGAAACCTTGAGAGGCACTTAACTATAAAAATAATGTATTTTACCAATATTGAAACCAAAAATACAGCGATTTTGCCTGCCGGGGCAAAAATAAAGCCCAGCATAACCGAAATCAGCCCTCCGCAGAACGCATACGACGCCGACCAAAGCACAAGCAGATTAGTTAGCGGAGCGATAAGCGATACGTTGTTGAAATAGATTGCCGTAAGCGGAGTCGTAAAAACCAACGCCCCGATTGTAGTCGAAAACGAGGCGATAATAAAAGACCAAGCAGCGTGAATAAGCCTATTTCCCGGGAGCTTTTTACCGATTTTGTCCGTCAAACAGGCGTTAATTTTGCCAGAAAAAACGGTAATGCCGCCGACGGAGGCAAAAGAAAGCTGAAGTCCCACGTTTCCTGCGGAATATGGATTAATAAAAAGCAGGAGCATCAACGCCGCAGCGAGCGACGTAACGTTATCGTTTTCGCGCATGAATATAGGTGCGAAAAGTATAAACATCTGCATCACTCCGGCGCGGACAACCGAGGGCGTATTTCCGACCGCTGACATAAACACAAGTATTATAGGCACGCAGATGATAGTACCAATACTGCGCTTGCGCGTCAACAGCATTATCAGTCCTACAAGGAATGAGATGTGCATGCCGGAAACGGCGACGACGTGGGTAATACCAGTAGAAGACATTGCATCCGTAAGCTGTACGTCCTTGTTTAATAGCGTCCTGTCTCCAAGAAGCAGCGCGCACATAAACGCAGAGCAACCCTTATCATAAAGTTCCAAAATCTTTGCCTTAAACGCTTTGGCTAAATATTGCGGATAGTATTTTAGCGGAAGCTTATCAGATTTCTGAACCTCAGAATCGCCCTTTTGATAGGCGATTAGAAAAATTCCCTTCGATGTGTAGTAGTCCGTTTCCTTGCCGTAGGAAACAGTCGATAGTACCATATGCGCTTTCGTTTTTATAAGGTCGCCCGGAACCAGCGAAACAGCCTTCTTGTCGGCATAAAGCAGCGACTTCGCTGCAAATTTACTGTTTTCGGCCTTAATCTTAACATAAACCGAAATGCCATAAGGAGTCTCCTGCGGATAATCCGCGACCTCCGCCGTTAGCTCCTCAGTCTGCCCGTCAAGATATGTAAAGGGTTTTACGAAGAAAATGCAGTATGCAAAGTTCCATAAGAAACCCGCGCAGAGCCCGAAGGCCGTTAGCATCGCGCAAAGTCTTTTCATGTCATTCAGCAGAAGAGCAAGGAACCCGACGGCAGCAAAAATAGAGGCAAAAAGGATAAGCCGTTCTTCAGGAACGACGTATTTTGCCAGAATTATGGCTGCGGAAAAGGAAAAGGCAAATACCGCAAGTTTCCTCAAGCGTTCACCCCCCCAACGTTTTCGGATGACATATAGAAACATGGGGCGGTATATTGCCGCCCCAAATTTGTTAAACCAGCCTCTCGCCGAGCAACCTGCCCGCGAGTATATGGAAATGAAGATGCAAAACTGTCTGCCCTGCGTCCGCACCGCAGTTGGAGATCACACGGTAGCCGCCGTCAAGCCCAAGCTGCGCCGCAATCTTCGGAATAGCTTCGAGGCACTTCGCTGCAAGGACTGAGTTTTCCGCGCTTATATCGTTCATCGAGCTTATGTGCTCCTTTGGAATGACAAGAACGTGCACCGGAGTCTGCGGGTTTATGTCCTTGAAGGCAAAAACGTAATCGTCGGAATAAACG
>JAJUHS010000077.1 GCA_029267755.1 Clostridiales bacterium | reverse complement strand
GCCATAGAGCCTGTTTGTGATTCCAAGCGCCAGCGCTTTTTTAATGTCATCCTGCGCCCAATCGGAAGACTCGAACGGATAAACTGTTTCCGCGGCGTTTGCGGTTGGCATAAGGAACAGCAGTATCATAAAAATCGCAAAACATCTCTTCATGAAATCCCAACCCTTCATTTCGTTTTATGGTAAGTAAGAAAAGAACTGGATTTGACATTCCATATCAAACAAAAATGATACGACATTTTAGTAAAAAGCAAATATATACATATAAATAAAGGAAACTCAATTGATGTGTTAATATTTTATATCGACTTATATTATACGACTTAGTAAAAAGTAAGCGGCAAGCATCTGGCACCTTGACGCTAAAAGTCGAGATGTCGGCTTTTGATCAATAAACCAGTCAGGCCGACAATAATGCTTGAAAGAAGAATCAAAGCGATTTATGAAGATAACGGGCTTGTTGGCAAAATGTTTCCCCCGTTTTCGAACTCAAGAAAATAATACGGGGGAGCTTCTTCTGCGCCTCTACCACTTAACTGAATAGTGTAATACTTTTTAGCGCCATTTTCGTCTACAAAGGATATACCATACGCCGGCACTGTACCGGGTATCCGCAACTTTACTACAAACGGTTTTTCAGGTGGAAATTCATCAACCGAAAACAGTGCATCCCCAGCAAAGTAAGAAAGTTTGTTTCCCGTATCATCATTCTTAATGGAAATAAATGAAAAATCCTTTATTTCTGTATCAGTCCAAATGATGAGCCTGGCGCCATCCTCGTCATTGATATATTCATAAAATGAATCATATTTATCTAAAAGTTTATCTGTCGCAAGAGCAACATGAAAATTTCCTAAGGTTGACTCCACAAACTCGGACGGTACAGGGGTAGACGTTTCAGTTTGAGTGCGGAACGACTGCTCTGCAGCAGGGGATAATTGCGCTTCTACTTTATCGGGCGACGGCTGTTCTGCACTATTGCATCCTCCGATCCCGAGCGTTATGACTAAGGCAATAAGCAGTATACAACATCTTTTTTTCATTTGCCTAACTTCCTTTCCACCAAGTTTCCATGATGAATTTTTCAGCCGCTTAATTTCAGTTTATTTATAATTCAGTCTCAAAAATCATTGCCGTTATACCGTGTATAAAACACTATGGATTCAATCATACCGCTGCGGGCTTTGTAAAAGAACGAATTGGATAAATTGTCAGCAGCCGGGCGCGATACACGGAATCCCCGACTTTCAGGCTGCGGCGGGTGCTGTATGAAGAATCGCTGACCCTGATTGCGTAAACCCTTCCATCCATACGCTCAATATCGTCGCCCTTGCCAACTGAATCATGTTTATTTGCAATTAAATCCTGATTTCCGGTGATGTAAATGGGCTTTTGGGTTATCGCAGGACGTGATGCAAGGGCCGGCGAACGCAGATCGCAAAGCTTTATATGATGTTCGCGCCGGCGAAAATCAGGGGGTTTCCTGCGCTGTTCGCAATTGTTGGCGGATGGCGTTATTATTTTTTTCACGTTATACGGTGGTGCCCTGATATTTTTTCATGCATCAGGAAACACGGCTTCGATTTTTTCATCGGTAAAATCATACCATGCGACGTCCGGCTTTTCATTCTGCTTTTTAATAGCCGATTCGAACTCGTCCTGTGAGGCGCTCTTATTGTCAACAAAAAATGAAACGGTTAGGTTGTTGCCGGAATCATAGCTTGACTCGGAATAGGTGATCTTATCGACGGAAAATGTTCGATCGGCAAAGCTTAACTTGCCGAATCCGCTGTCCGTCGCGCCGCCTGAAAATGTAAATGTGCCGTCCGTTTTTAATTGATTAAAGGCTCGATACCACATAACGCAGCCATAAACGACTCCACCCTGATAACGTAAGACCTCGAAACCGTAATCATCATTGCCGTTGACCCGTAATTGAAGGATAACCTCATTTGTGCCGTCGCCGTCCAGATCGACAACCGCAAACCTTAAAGCTTTTGCGGTAACCGTGCTGTCAGCGCTGACAGCACGGTTTAACTGGCTGATATTCAATGTTTTCTTAATACCGGTTTCATAAAATTCGGAATTGCCCAAAAGCACAGCCTTGTACGTGCCGAGCGCAGCCGATTCAGCCGTCGCTGGCGGCGCGGCTTCGCCGGACAGCTCTGTTTTGCATTGCCATGTTTCCCCTTCGTCGTCGCTTACTAAATAAACCGTTCCGGCTTCTCCGCTGTCATCTGTCAGAAGCACCGGAAGCACAATATCCGTTCCGTCAAGCGCCGGCGAAAGCGGCGTTTTGTTATATCCGTCGTATTCTTTCGGCAAGCTGACGGAAAGCCTGCTCCACGTCAGGCCCCCGTCCCGCGTTACGCAGATCGCGGGCTGGAAGTCTGTCTCGTAACGGAAGCATAAAAACCCGACTTTGTCGCTTGCAAAACCGGCACCGCTCAGCATCCCGCTGTATACGTCATTGACATTTCCGCTGACAGGTTTCCATGTTTTGCCCCCATCGGCTGTCATGTAAATATAATGTTGCTCCCGCCCCATACCTACGAAGCTGCATATGACAAGCCAGCCGTCATTTTGGGATGTAAAGCCAACGCAATTCCAGCTTGCCTGTGTGCCGTCCAGCAGGATATCCGCGCTGCTCCAGGTTTTTCCCATGTCGTCGCTTGTCAATACCGTCACCGTTTTGTCCGCGCCGCCATACGCGATGGCGGTCTTTTCGCTTGAAATGTAAAAACCGACGGCATCGGCGCTTACGCTGCCGCCCGGCTGCAGGGTCAGCGGCGCTTTTGCCGTAGTCTTTCCGTTGTCGTATGAAAGAGTTACGTTCCCGTCCGAATCAAGGGAATATGAGCAACCGTTATCGCGCCAGTTTATGATCGTTCCGTCCATTTTTCGGGAATATGCGGTGCCGTCTGCCGTTTCGCCGCTTGAAGGAGCGCCCGCGCCGCCCGAGCCGTTTGCGGCGCCGAGCGCCATGGCGCAGCCTGCCAGCAGAAGCGTCAGGGCGGCCGCCAATACGGCCGCCGACGCGGATTTCCCTTTATATCGCATAATGCTTACCAGCCTTTCCTTCAACGCCTTTTTATCCTCGCACAACGTTGTGGAAAGGATTCCCGCCGACAGCCGCCCGTTCGCGGAGAGGGCAAGCAGCGTGTTCCCATAAAATTGTTTTTCTTCCGCGGACATCCCGGCTATGACCGCCTCGTCGCAGGAAAGCTCGCAGGCCCTGGAGATTTCCCGCCGAATCAGCGGCATAAACGGGTTGAACCAGTGTATCGACGTCGCCGCGACGGCGAACCATTTGTATAAAACGTCCTTCCTCCTGTAGTGTGTAAGCTCGTGGCGCAGGATGTTTTCAAGCTCTCCGCTCATCCCGTTTTGGACATAGGCCAGCTGCGGAAGGACGATGACGGGGCGCACTATGCCGATCAGCATCGGCGTGTCTACACGGCTGCTGCAGGCCATGCGAACATTCCTGCCTTCGCGCATCCGCTCAAACACCGCAAGGTCGTCGCGGTGCGGCGGCACGCAGGAACGCCGTATGCGCCGTGAAAAGCAGATATATGCCGCGACGAACCATCCCAGGCTGACAAAAAATCCCGCAAGCCATATGGCGAACAGATTATTTACGATAAGATTCCAAATACTTAAAGGTTTTCCCGCATCCGGGACTGCTTCCGCGCGGGCCGTTTCGCCGCTTTGCAGTCCGGCTCCGGCCGGCGCAATCTGCGCGTTCGGAGCGGCAGTCGGCGGCTGTTCGTTTGCCGGCACGGCTGCGTTACCCGCCGCAGCGCCGCTGCGTTTGGCTGTCGCGCTGTCGGATATATGCTGTTCCGGGCCGAACAGGGAACCCATGATGCTGACCGGCGCGGAAACGGGCGCGACGAGACGCAGAAGCACCAATATCCAGATATAGTAGGAAAAGGCTTTCGACACCCTGTTTTTCAGCAGCGGCTTTCCCGCAAGAATCAGCATGCCCAGCAGTGACCCTGACGCGGAAAGGGATAGGATCGTAATCAAGGCGTTATTCATGTTCCTTACCTCCGTTGAACATCGCATAAAGCTCCTTTACGTCCTTCTCCTCCAGCTGCCCTGACGAAACAAGCGACGCAACCAGCTTTTTTGCGCTTCCCGCAAATATTTTGTTCACAAAAGCATGCGTGGACCAATGATCGTACTCCGCTTTGGTCACCACCGCGCCGTATACTCCGCGTCTCTCCAGCCTGACGACGCCCTTGGCGCAAAGCCGGCGAAGCAGCGTCTTAATGGTGGAATCCTCCCAGCCGCACCGGGCTGAAAGCGCCCGGCGTATCTCAATAAGCGGCAGGGCGTCCCCGGCCTCCCAGAGCACGCGCATAACCTCAAGCTCGGAATCCTGAATTTTCCCCGCAAGTTCGTTCATAATGCCCTCCAAAAAAGTTTACTGCTGTAACTTATATAAAGTTTACACCAGTAGCCTATTTTTGTCAAGCAATATTAATAAATTCCAGGGCCGATTCCAGTCGATTATTATTCCGGCATATATGCCATAGGCAGCCACCCTTTTATCACCGCACTCTTATATTTTTATAAAAATTATCGGGATTTAAGGTTTACAAAGATACTTATTTCCTCTCTTTAGCAGTTGAGGTTATTCAAAAACGTGAATCGGTATGTCCGGCCCGGACAAGCCTGTACATATCGTTAAGTCCAGTTTGTTCAGGTTTGAGAATAACAAAAAATAACTATGAAAGAAGGAATTGTTATGGCGTTAGGTTGTGACACTGCGACCACTATTACTTCTGCCAGACTGGCGACTCTTGTAAACGGAGGTTACACTTTTGTCGGAAGATACTTGGCAGGAAGCTATGCTTTGACAGCTTCTGAAAAAAACATAATTACCGGGGGCGGTCTCTATATCGTCTCTATTTGGGAAAAAGGCTCTCCGACCAGTTCATCTTATTTTACTGCTGAAAAAGGAACCTCTGACGCTAAAAGCGCAATCTCTGCTGCCCAGGCGATAGGGCAGCCTTCCGGCACTCCGATCTACTTTACAGTTGATTATGATGCCAGCGCGAGCGATATCAGCGGCCCTATAAAAAACTACTTGCAGGCAGTCAAGGCGGTCTTTGTTGAACAGAACTACCCTTACGCGCTTGGCCTTTATGGTTCCGGAGCGGTACTTACCTATTACCAGAACACATTTACTTACACATGGCTTGCCGGGGCGTCTGGGTGGAGCGGATCAAGCACATACACCGGGTATGCACTTAAGCAGTATTCCAATGGAACAACCATTGGAAGTGGAACTGGCCAAATTACTATCGACAAAGACGATTCAAACGGTTCGGCTGGTGGATGGATGTAATTCAAGTATCAAAACCCGGTAATTTACGTTTTGCTGATCATAGTTGGACAGGTTTTCTGCCCAACTATGATTTTGTATTACATTTATAATGCCAGATCCTTCGCTCGATTCCAAGCGCACAATAAGAATTCTATAAATTATGCCAAATCTTGAGGCAATCGTTATTCACTTGCTTCCACTTATGTATGAGAAAACAAAGAAAACCGTTTTAATTATTGAACGGATAAGTATTCAAGTCCTAAATAAATTATATCTGTGGCTCTTATCGTTATATAAAGACAATTTTAAGAGCAATTTGCAACACGCTGACAGAAATATTTGTTCGCCAAATGAAGCGCTTTTAAATCAGAATGCTCATTTTTTATCAATAACAGCAGGTACCGCAACAATTCCTGTCATTTGTATATCAAAAACAATACTTATAATACACTATTTCGCATAATTAATATTTTTAGTATATGTGCCAGAAAAAGTAATATTTATAGCCTATTTCATGTCAAAAAGAAAGCCTGTAGTATATATCAGGGGTGTAAAATTATGTCGGATATCGCAAAAATAGTTGGTGAAAGAGTGCGACACTATAGAAACAGGATCGGCCTTAGTCAGGATGAATTAGCCGAAAAAGCGGGATTGCATTTTACATATATCGGACAAGTGGAACGAGGAGAAAAAAACGCCACACTTGAAAGCATAGCGAAAATTGCGCGTGCGTTGCAGGTGCCGCTCGAAGTTTTATTTGAAAATATAATCACTGGTAGCGCAGACAACAAAATCGCTGCCGAAGGTTATGGTTTGATCAGCAGTTTACCGCCTGCGGATCAAAAAACGCTGCTTGATCTTATTAAACAAATCGTTGCTTATAAAAACACATGAAGGCATTTGCATTTACTTCACTTGAGTGCCTGCGAGCCGCACAATTAGGAGTACTGCTTTATGATAGGGTTAATAATTGAACAGCTTAATGACGACGACAGGGCTTTTATGCTTGATTTATATAAAAACTATTACGGCCTCGTCCGAAAAACGGTTTTCAGCATAACGCACAGCGTTGAGGATATTGAAGATCTTATAGACGATGCTTTCATAAAATTAATGGGTAAAATATCACTGCTCCGCACTTTTGATTGTTGCAAAACGACCTCTTATATTGTCTATACAGCTAGAAGCGTTTCTATAAACTATATAAAGCATAAGAAGGTTGAAAACAGGCGTATGTATTACATTGATAATATGGATACAACGGAAGATCTGTTCAATCTTGAAAACGAGTCCGAAGCGCGGCTTATTCGGCAGGAAGAAATGGAATTGTTAAGCGACGCGATCTCCAGGCTCCCTCAGGAACAAAAAGACCTTCTTTATTTCAAATACATGCTTGAGATGAGCGATCAGGATATAGCCGAAATATTGGGTATAGCGCCAAACAGCGTCCGGCAATACCTGACGCGCGCCAGGCGAAACGCCAGAAAGCTCATGGAAGGGAGGATGCGTGATTATGCCGAGTAACAATGCGGAAAGAATCCGAGAGCTTAACGAACAGTATGAAGACGCTTTATTCCGTTTAGTAATGAATGATGCGGCAGAAAAAGAAGGCAGACTCTTTTTTGAAGAAAACGAACGGCTTAAAAACGATCCGGAAAATCTGCCTTCTCAGAAGAAGATTGACAAATTCACGAGGCTTGTTGATTCGCGTTTGAAAACAGCGGGAAAAAAACAAAGGAATCATCGCGCATCGAAAATATTCACCAGGGCGGCCGCAGCCCTGCTGGCCTTAGTTGTTATGTTTTCTGCCATGATGCTGACCGTCGAGGCATTTCGTATCCAGGTTCTGAATTTTTTGATTAGCATTGAGCCTAAATTTACGTCCTTTCAATTGAAAGATAATAGCGATAATCAAAATAACGGGCAATTGATAGTAAACTGGACAAATGCATATGTTCCGACATATATACCGAAAGGCTATACGGTAAGCAGCATCTCATATTCCGACTCCGCAAAAAAAATCATATTTACGAAACAGGAAGATGATTCTACTATTGTTTACACTGAATATAATTCAATAAACATTATTGCTGTTGATACAGAAAACGCTTCGCTCGTAGAAAAGGTTAAGATCAACGGCCAGGAGGGAACGCTGTCGGTTAAGGATTCCATGACTTCCGTAGTATGGATAAAAGATAACCATCTTTTTACCATTCAAGGGCAAGTGAGCACAAATGAGGCAATAAAAATGGCCGAAGGCGTCAAATTTATCAAATGAAAAATTACGAAATTTAAGTGTTGCAAAAAACCTCCTTTGTTGTCTTTTATTAGTGAAAAGAAAACGAAGGAGGTTTTCATCATGAAAAAAACAATCAGCATTTGTTTGGCAATTTACTTGGCAATTTTTATTACTGTTCCCGCATTCGCGGCAGATACAGGCGGCTATACCGCCGAAAGCGTGATGTCGCCTAAATTTACGTACATATGGTCGATAAGCGCAGGACTTGATATAAGTTCAGCCGGAAAAGCTCTATGCGCAGGATCTGTAGACGCTTCAAGCAATTCCTATACCGCCGAGCTTACCGTCTCGCTGCAAAAAAACACCAGCAGCGGATGGACAACCATTAAGTCTTGGAATGGTTCCGGCTCGGGTCAGGGTCTTATAGTTGAAAACTACTATTATGTCAGTAAAGGTACATACAGAGTATGCTCGACTGCGAAAATCTATAATTCCGCAGGCACATTGCTGGAAACGCAGTCTTTATATTCAGCAGAAAAAACGTATTAAGGTATAGAAAGAGCAATGCCAAACAGAGACTTCGCCGATGTTGACAATACGCCGGCATTGTCGATTTCCAGTGCGTTTTCGGGCTGGTAAAGGCCGACACCAACCAAGTGCCCATAAGCAGCCTGATAAACCTTGTTGTCTGTGACGCTATTCAATTGGGTTTATCGGGATTGAGCGGATGTAATGTCAATATAATAACGTACGCGGACTGCCTGGCTTTCGGGGCAGCCCGCCGTTTTTTTCCATGGGTAACCTGCTCCGGTATCGGCAAAATGTAATCTGATGACAAGTTAATCCTGATTGTCATCTTGTTCTTTCAGCTTCTCAATGACGTCCTTTAATTTTCGGGGAAATGGAAGCCCCATTTTGACGGTATTTTCGATAATGCTGATGCCTTCATTTGACAAGTAAAACATAATAAGCAATGTTCTTAAAGCGCTTCCGGAACCAAGGATATATTGGTCAATAATATTGCCCATTGAAACAAGGACAAATATCAGGATTTTTCTGCAGATGCCCTTAAAGCCTATTTCACTTGACACTTTTTTATTGTGAATAGCGACCAATACTCCGGTCACGTAATCCATCGCTACAAAAGCGATTAACGCATATATAAGGGAATCAAACCCTCCTAAAAACCATCCAAGTATACCTCCCAGCGCTGCGGCGGCAATTTTGCAATTATTAATAATCGAGTTCATATTTTCGCCTGCCATTCCGGCTTGTCCGAAAACAGGTGCTTCAACTTCTTTAAAGCCCTCTTTTTCATCTGGTTGACAGCTTGTCTTGAAGTTCCGTTAGTCGATGCGATCTCCGTAACAGTGTAACCGAAGTAATAAATCATTTTTATAACCGACAATTCCGCGGCGGTTAACACTATATGTATATCCGGCAGTTCAAGTTTGAAATATTCATCATATGCAGAAGATAAAACCTCTGCATAATACAGCTCGCCTTCGCTTAATTCGGAAAAAGATATAAAATCGTGAAGTTTTTTTATGTCCATTAGCCTTTTAATGTAACTGGCCCGCACAGATGTGCATATGTATGAAACCATACTTCCCTCGTCTTTATTGCGGATATGATCAAGCCGAATGTTATGGATCAACTCAATGAAATCAAGCAAAAGATCATCGTAGGCATCCTCGTAGGATAGTTTATAAGCGTATTTTTTGAGCAGGGGATTGAATTTTTTAATCATCAGTAAAGCCGCATCTTCATTGCCTTCCTGTGCTTTTGTTATTAAGTCGATAATCATTCGGCATCCCACCTTTCGATTGCTAAAGAGATGGGATGACAGGATTTGTAAACATAAGTGCGGACAAAATTAATTTTTCCGCATATTTGTTCACCTTCTTGTAAAAAACGACAGGCAGGTAATTGCGACAATTAACCCGCAATCCCTGCCTCTGACTGATTAGTTAATCTACGGAGTATTTAATTGCCTATCGTTATACCTAATATCCTCATTTCAATTGACGCTTTTTTCCATAAACAAAAGACAAGCAATTAGACAAATTGCAACAACAAATAAATATTTTATAAGCGATATTTGTAGTTATTGTTGCATTTTGTCCATTTGGTTGTCTTTATTATCAGAATGTCATTTGGAAATTACAGTAAG
>JAJUHS010000009.1 GCA_029267755.1 Clostridiales bacterium | reverse complement strand
TTCTGTCTGGTAAGTTCGACCTGCTCATCCAAATAAGCCTTCCTGGTCAGGATACTTGACCTTTCGTTTTTATTCGCATCAATTTTGGCCTGCAGCTCCTGCTGTTTCCTCTGAAGCTCCTGCTGCTGATATTCGAGAGCATCTATATCGGCTTGGGTTACCGCGCTTGCCTTACCCGCAGTGAATATTATGGAGAGCATCGGAACGATAATAAGTAGAGCCATTACTACGGCTAAAATTGTAACAAACAGCTTTTTTCTTTTCATTTCTCCCTCCGTCAGACCTTAAGATATTTTCTTATGACCGTAAGGCTGCCGCCGATTCCGACGACGAAGCCTGTAAATATGAATATCCCAAGAAGCGGAAGCGCCAGCCGGCCGAATGGCAGCACCTCGATAACATTTATTTTAGATGACTTTGTGATCTCAACAGTGAGAAGCGCGTATAAGCCCCACTGCGCCAGAAAGGCGATAAGCGCCCCCAGCAGCCCCAAAATAAGGCCCTCGAATACGAAAGGCCATCTTATAAACCCGTTTGTCGCTCCAACCATCTTCATAATCGCAATTTCCTCACGCCTGTCGAAGGTGGCAAGTTTAATTGTGTTTGACATAATAAACATAGATACGATGAGGAGAACAACAATAATGATTATAGAAACCGTTGCAACAATGCGGCTCACAGTAGTAAATCCCTCGGAAATCTCAATATGGGCGCTGACATTCGCAATTCCGACAATGTCGTCAACCTGCTGCATCGTATCCTTCATCATTGAAATGTCCTTAAGGTATACAATGTACCTGTGGCGCAGAACTTTAGAATCAATATCCTTAAAAAGATCGTTGTCGTTATACTTTGAAAGGTATTGGGAGAGCGCCTGATCTCTTGAAACAAAAATTGCATCGGCCACATTGGGAATTTCTTCAATTTTTGACTCAAGCGCCTTCGCCTGGTCATCAGATAATGTTTCGTCGACGAAAGCGAGCATCTGGTTTTCGGACTCCCACTTCTCTATCATGGCGCTGACGTTAAGTGAAAGCAGTGTAAAACTTCCCATTATTATTAGGCAGGCAACAATGACACCTATCGAGGCGAACGACATAAATCCGTGGTTAAAAATGCTGCTGATGCCTTCTTTAGCGAAATATCCAAACCTGTTACGATTCATAATTATAGTACCCGTCCATTCCGTCGCTGATTACTCTGCCGCCATCGATCGCTATCACCCGTTTTGAAAAGCGGTTGACCAGCTCCTTCTCATGCGTAACGACGAGCACCGTGGTTCCGAGCTTGTTAATACGCTCCAGCAGCATCATTATTTCAAGGCTTCGCGCCGGGTCGAGGTTTCCGGTAGGCTCGTCCGCGATAATCAGCCTCGGATTGTTCACAAGCGCCCTCGCGATAGCGACGCGCTGCTGCTCTCCGCCTGAAAGCTCGTTGGGTTTTCTCCTTGTCTTGGTATCTAATCCCACCAGCTCCAAAACATAGGGTACGCGGCGCTTTATATCCTTGCTTGAAGCGCCGACGGCTCTCATTGCGAAAGCGACGTTGTCGTATACATTCTTTTTATCAATCAACCTGAAATCCTGAAATACAACGCCGAGAGTGCGCCTCAGGTAAGGCATCTGCGACGGTTTTATTGAATTAAGATCATAGCCGTTAATGGAAATTTCACCGAGAGTCGGCGCAATTTCACCTGTAAGTATCTTTATTATGGTGGACTTTCCGGAACCCGAGGGCCCTACGAGGAATACGAATTCTCCATCTTCTATAGTTGCGTTAATTCCTCTTAAGGCTTTTGTCCCATTTTCATATGCCTTGCATACGTTTGTCATGCGAACCATTGATATTAACCCCCAAAGGAAATGCCTACATCTTTACGCCCTGTGAATTCAAATATTTATTTACCATTAAGGCTACCTTAAAGACAATGGCATGGTCAAACTCCCTAAGGTCAAGTCCGGTCAGCTTTTTGATTTTTTCAAGGCGGTAAACCAAAGTATTTCTGTGAACAAACAGCTTCCTTGAAGTCTCGGAAACATTAAGATTGTTTTCAAAGAACTTTCTGATCGTGTAGAGCGTTTCGTGGTCGAGCGAATCGATAGAATTTTTTCTGAAAACTTCTGATAGGAACATCTCGCAAAGGGTCGTAGGAAGCTGATATATTATTCGTCCGATTCCGAGATTGTCATAGCTTATTATGGTTTTTTCGGTATCGAAAACCTTGCGCACCTCGATAGCCGTCTGGGCCTCCTTATATTTCTCAGCAAGGTTCCGAAGATGCTTTGAAACGGAGCCGATACCGATAACGGTCTTAATCATAAGCTCGTTGCTGATGGCGTTTTCGATATTTTCCGCAATCTTTCTGAGATCTTCCGTTTCAATATCCGACGGTACCTCTTTAACAAGCACGATATCCGTCTCGCTTACGCTGATAATAAAATCCTTCTGCTTTTCGGGGAAGAGGTTCTGTACAACCTCAACAGCCGAAATATCGGACTTTTCAAGCTGTCGGATAAGAAATACGGCCCGCGAAACATCCATATTGAAGTGAAGTTCCTTGGCGCGTACATATATATCCCCTGGAAGTATGTTGTCCAGAATAATGTTCTTGATGAAAGCGCTCTTATCATATTTTTCTTCGTAATAGGTTTTTGATTCGTTAAAAGCAATCGATGCCAGAACACAAATGCACTTTGCCTCCTGATCCTCACCTTCCACGAATACGGCATAGTCAAAGTTGTTGTTCCAGCCGCCCAGGGGTTTAAAAGTTCTGCCCTTGTATACTACTGTCTGCCCCTCGTTGTCTCCAAGTGCCCCGGATATCTGCCCAATTCTTGTACCGACAAGGGACAACTCGTTGCAGGCTATGACCCCGCCCTCCGAGTCGATTACTCCGATGGTCCTTCTTGTAGCCTCTTTCATCTGAACGATCAGACTCTGAAAAATTCTCCCCGACATACAGTGTCCTCCCTCTGCTTTTGTGCTGTTATAGGATTCTGCACATATTAACATAATAACCTGTATCTTGTGATTTTTCAATATAAAACAGCAAAATTATTTGTAAATTTTTTTGTTATTCTGCTTTATTTGCAAAAAAAACTGAAAATTGCAACATGCTTTTATTTCAAAATGACTACAACTTTTTCGTATTCAGCAACAGAAGCATCAGTCTTTCGAGGGCAGAACGCCTGTATATTCACTTTACTTTTTTGATTCAGAAACCAGTGAAAGCTGTATTTCCCGCTCCGAAAGCTCTCTCCACTCTCCGGTTTCCAGCGCCTCGTCCAGAACGAGATCCCCTATGGAAAGGCGTTTTAGATAGATGACCGGCTTGCCCAGGCTTGCCATCATGCGCTTCACCTGATGATACTTTCCCTCCGAAACCGTAATCACGCAATCGCTTTCATCCGCAGCCGAAGTTATCTCGAGCTCCGCGGGCAGGCACCGGGTCCCGTCGCCGAGCACGAGTCCCCTTCTCACCCTCGAAATATCCTCATCATTAAGCTTTCCTCGGACCTTTGCGTAATACCTCTTTGAAATATCGCTTTTGGGAGAAATGATCTTATGGGCGTAATCGCCGTCGTTGGTAAGAATCAGGAGCCCCTCTGTGTCCTTGTCGAGCCGTCCGACGGTGAAAAGGCTCTGGCGCTTCGTACGCTCGTCAAGAAGCTCAATAACGGTTCGCTCACGGGTATCTTCGGTCGCACATACAAAACCGTCCGGCTTATTCATCATAATATATCTGAATTTCCTGTACCGAACCTCTTCCCCATCCACGGTAATGCGTACCGAGTCGGTGTCAAACTTTGCGTCGGAAGATGTGACAACGTTGCCGCCGGCAAGTACCCTGCCGTTTCTGATGAGAGATTTCACTTCACGGCGCGATGCAAAGCCCATATCAGATATTATTTTGTCGATGCGCAGCAGGGGCATAAGCCTTCTCCCATTCTAATTGTTTGTCTGCATAATTTGTACACATTTTAACATAAACGATATTGAAAATGAATAGGCTGTACTATCATCATCGGGAGGGGATATCCATGTTTGTTTTTACCGCTAAATTCAACCGCAAAAGAGCCATTGCCATCATCATCGCTGTGGCGGTCGTCGTATGCGCCGTTATCCTGCTTGCGGGGCTGCGCGACAGAAATCACAGCGTGCCTGCGGCAAAGTCGGCTGCCACATCGGGAATAAAAACAAATGACGACAGGGTAAATTATCTTCAGTCCTTCGGATGGAAAGTAAGCGCGCAGCCAATAGACGAACAGGAAATCGTAATCCCCAAGAAGTTTACAGAAGTTTATAAGAAATACACCGAGCTTCAGAAAAAACAGGGCTTCGATCTTTCAAAATACGGCGGCCTTGAAGCGAAGCGCTATACATATGAGATAAAGAATTATCCCTCCGGAGAGTCCGGAGTTGTTGCGGACATCATAGTATACCGCAATACTGTTATAGCCGGAGACGTCCAGTCAACTGCGCTAAACGGTTTCATGCACGGACTGAACGAAAATATTAAGCCCTCAAATGAATAAAAGCTAAAATTCCCCACAAGCCGTAATCCGGCCTGTGGGGATATTTTTACTAAAATTATTCGGCCTCGCCCTCAGGAACGTCAGCCGCTGCTGCTGAGACCGCAGCCGGCTCCAGCAGAGCACGTATGCTGAGGGATACTTTTTTCTTTTCAGTATCAATTTCCGTAATTTTGGCCTCGACCTCCTGACCCTCCTTCAAAACCTCAGAAGCCTTCGCTATCCTATGGTCGGCAATCTGAGAAATATGGATAAGTCCGTCTACGCCGGGTATTATCTCGGCGAACGCGCCAAAGTCTGTCAGCTTGACAATTCTGACCTTTGCGGTGCTGCCGACCTCGTAAGTGCTTATAAACTTCTCCCAGGGGTTCTCGGACGCATCCTTGCAGGTCAGGGAGATTTTCTTTTTCTCCTTATCAAATGAAATCACCGAAACCGTAATGTGGTCTCCGACCTTCACTATATCCGCAGGATTTCTCGTACGCCTCCAGCTGAGCTCCGAAACGTGAACCATGCCGTCTATTCCGCCGATGTCAACAAATACGCCGTAGGAAGTCAAAGACTTAACTACGCCGTCGTACTTGGCTCCGACCTCTATGGTCTCCCAGATCTTTTCGGCGTTTGCCTTGCGCTCCTCATACTGAGCGGCTCTTATCGAGCCGACAACTCTGCGGCGGGAGCGATTCACCTCTGTGATGCGGAGCTTTACTCTCTTTTTAAGAAGTTCCGTCATCGGCGCATCCTTAGGCAGACCTGACTGCGAAGCGGGTACGAAAACACGAACACCCTTAACGGCTACAACTATGCCGCCTTTGTTTTCTTCGGTTACTGTCCCCTCGAGAGTTTCCTTGGAATCCTTTGCAGCTTCTATTGTATCCCAGTTCTTAACGGCGTCGAGACGCTTCTTTGAAAGCATCGCGGTACCTTCAACATCATTAACGCGAATAACATAGGCTTCGATTTCGCTGCCAATCTTTGCAATCTCCTCAATCTTTACATCCGGATCATCGGAGAACTCTGAAACCGGTATGTAGGCCGAGTGCTTCGTACCGAGGTCTACGGAAATTTCGGTCGGAGAAACTCCTACGATTACGCCTACCACCTTTTCACCTGTGTTTAGAGTCTTAATGCTTTGTTCCAAAAGTTCCGCAAAACTTGTCTCCGTTTCCTCAGTTTTGCTATCCGCCGCTCCGGCGATGACTTCCAGACCTTTGATTTCTTCCGTCATCTTGTTGTAAACCTCCTTAATTATCCACGCAGGCGTCGAAGCCCCTGCTGTAATGCCGACCGTTCCGGCATTTTTCAATCTGTCAATATCCAATTCATCGGCTTTTTCCACAAAAAAAACCTGTGGACACTTTTCGGCACAGATTTCAGCAAGACGCATGGTATTGGCGCTGGTTCTGCCGCCGATTACTACCATGGCGTCACAGAACTCAGACAGCCTGGCCGCTTCGAATTGTCGCCTGGATGTTGCTCCGCATATTGTATCAAAAACTTCGCAGTTTGTACACTCTTTTTTTATTAAATTATTGCAAATTTGCATATTTGTTTTGGTTTCGGTAGTTTGGTAAACAACGGTAACAGGTGTTTTTTTGTTATTTTCCGAGGAATCCAGCCATGATTTCAGCTCCTCCGCGTTTTTAAAAACCAGTGCACCGTCGCACCATCCGCATATGGCTACTACTTCAGGATGCGTCCTGCTCCCGATAATTATCGGAAGCCTTCCGTTTTTTGACGCTTCACGAACTATTCTGTGTATCTTCGATACGTTTGGGCAGGTTGCGTCGATAATTTTGCAGCCCTTTCGGGCCAGTATTTGGGTTTCTCTTTCCGTTACCCCGTGGGATCTGATTATAACCGTGGACCCCGGCTTTGCCTCGTCTGCCGAGGCTATCTGTCCAACGCCCTGCTCTCTGAGCTTCTGCACGGTTCGCTCATTGTGTATCAGGGGCCCGAGAGTATAGCACTCTCCCTTTTCCGACAACTGCTCCGCCAGTTCCACAGCTCTTTTAACGCCGTAGCAGAAGCCGGCATGATCGGCAAAAATGACCTTCATAGCCCCAGCTCCTCTATTTTTTGCATAAGCTCCCTGGCATATACCGAATATGCCTCCGAGCCTCCCTTTATTTTTTCGATATAATAGGGTTTTCCGATTACCACGTCTATTTTTCTGAACGGCTTTTTTCTTCTCGGAATATAGACCGGCAGTATAGGAACACCTACCTTAGATGCCAGCATAATGGCGCCGGTCTTCGCCGAGGCTTCGTCTGCGGATTCGACACGCGTCCCCTCCGGGAAAATGACCACCTTTTCGCCATCCTTTAGAAGCTTCATAGCCGTCTTTATGGCGGTAATATCCGAATGTCCCCTGTTTACTCCGAATATTCCGGCCTTTTTTAACAGAAAACCCAGGATTGGCATGCGCATAAGCTCTATCTTCGCCATAAATCTGGGATGATACTTAAAGCCCAAAGCAAAAGCCAGCACAATAGGATCCCTAAGCGAAGAATGGTTTGCACATATCAGAACCCCGCCCTCCGGAATATTTTCCCTGCCTTTTACAGAGACCCTATGCATCAGGGAGAAAAGCGGAAAAACCAATATATAGTATAGGCTGTAAATGAATCTCATAAACCCAATTTCTCCGATATTACCTTTGATACCGCCTCCGTGCTCTCCTCAAGCGTAAGATTTGTCGTGTCTATAAACACAGAATCCGCAGCAGGCTTAAGCGGCGCAATTTCGCGGCTGCTGTCGTTTCTGTCCCTGTATTCCATGTCGCTCAGCACTTCTTCAAAGCTGACGTCAAGCCCCTTTGCTTTAAGCTCCAGATGCCTGCGTTTTGCTCTCGCTTCGGGAGAGGCGGTCAGAAATATCTTTACGCTCGCATCGGGAAGCACGACAGTTCCTATATCTCGTCCGTCCATAACTACGTCATAGCGCCGGGCAAGCTCGCGCTGCATGTCGAGTAGAAACGCTCGGACGTGCGGCATTGCCGATACGTCTGACGCATATATCGAAACCTCGGGAGTCCGTATCCTCTCGGATACGTCCTCGCCGTTGAGGATCATGTGCTGTACTCCGTCGGCGTCGTACCGAATATCGATTTTTATTTCGGGAAGTAGCTTTTCAACGGCCTTGGAATCCTTTGAGCCGGCCCCGCTCATCTTTACGAATAGGCCTACCGACCTGTATATCGCTCCGGTATCCACATAGATAAAACCGTATTTTTTTGCCGTCAGTCTGGCAATTGTGCTTTTCCCCGATCCCGAGGGCCCGTCTATTGCAACGCTTCGCTTCATCCGATTAATTCTCCTTGAATCCTGCCGCATTCTTCCCCGCCGAATACGCGGTTGACCATGCGATCTGCAAATTAAAGCCTCCAGTGTAGGCGTCTGCATCTATAATTTCGCCGGCGAAATACAGCCCCTTGACAATTTTGGATTCCATAGTCGCCGGATTGATTTCCTTTGTAGATATCCCGCCCGATGTGACGATGGCCTCGTCTATGGGGCGAGGCCCTTTGATTTCAATTGTAAATTCCTTAAAAAGCCGTATAAGCCCCTGTCTTTGCTGTCTGGTAATCGAATGCACCTTTATATCCCCGGGTATACCCGAACGCTCAACCAAAACCGGTATCATCAGCTTGCCGGCAAGGTCGTCAAGAGCGTTTCTGAAATCCCTGTTCGAATACTTTTCAAAGTCGCGCAGAAGGCGCAAATCAAGCTTTTTTTCGTCAAGTCCGGGCTTAAGGTCTATTTTTACAGTGTATCTGTCGTTATCGAAATCGCGCATGTGCGCGCTTGCAGACAAAACCGTCGGTCCAGAAATCCCGAAATGCGTAAACTGCATCTCGCCAAGCTCTTCATATAACCGCTTACCCTTTTTGTTATATGCGGAAAGGGTGACATTTTTTAGCGAGAGGCCCTGCATTTTCGGGCAGAAATCGTCGTATGTTTCAAGAGCTACGAGCGAAGGCTTCGGCTTTACCACCGTATGTCCCAGCCTCTCGGCGATAGCGTAGCCCTCGCCGTTAGATCCGGTTTTCGGGTAGCTCATGCCGCCGGTGCATAAAATCGCGGTTCGGCAGGCGATTACTCCCCTGTCGGTGCTTACCCCTGTCACTCCTCCGGCTTCGGCTTCGATTCCCAAAGCGCGGGCCTTCATAATCGCTACTCCCGTTTTTTCAAGATATCTTTTAAGCCCTTCGGCAACATCATGCGCGCTGTCGGAAACGGGAAAAACCCTGTTTTCCCTCTCGGTTTTCAGCTCAACGCCCAGCCTTTCAAACAGGGCCATCGTATCCGCGGGCGCAAACCCGCTAAAAGCGCCGTAAAGGAATTTGCCGTTTCGCGGAACATTTTCAATAAGCTTTTCGACTGTGCAGTTGTTCGTAAGATTACAACGTCCCTTTCCGGTTATCCTGAGCTTAACGCCCAACCGGTCGTTCTTTTCAATCAATAAAACCTCTTTACCCAGCTCTGCCGCAACGGCGGAGGCCATCATTCCGGCGGCCCCGCCGCCGATAACGGCAACGTCATACATCACTTTTTTCATATACCCCGTATTCAGACCAGATATTTTCAAGCTCGTTGAACGTAGCTGACAGCCTGTCGCCGGTTTCGGAGCCCAACGCCACTATAAGCGCGTTTATAAGTGAAAGCGGCGCGACAAGAGAATCCACAAAGGAAACCATATCGCTCTTGGCAAGCAGTCTGATTCCGGATACCTTTGCTATCGGAGAATCCTTATTATCGGTTATTCCAATTACTGTCGCCGCCCTGTCCCTCGCAAATTTAAGCGTTTTCACGGTACGGGTCGAATATCTGGGGAAGCTTATGCCGATAACAACGTCGTCGTTTGTAAGCCGCAGCATCTGCTCAAATATTTCGCTGACGGACGTATCGTCGACAACCTTGACGTTTTCAAACAAAAGATTAAGATAAAAGCCCAGAAATACGGCCAGGGCTTTTGATGAGCGCGTACCGAGTATGTATATGCGCCTTGCGTTCGATATAGCCTTTATGGCTGCGGTAAATTCTTCCCTGCTGGTTTCCTCTGCTGTCGCCCTAAGCTTTTCCATATCCCAATGCAGAACAGTAGCGAGGACGTCCTTCGAGCCCATCACGTCCTTCGCGACCTTGATGCGCTGCACGGAAGTGGAGCGTATCCTTATCATTTCCTGCAAGGCCTTGCGCATACCCGGGTAGCCGTCATAACCGAGCTCCGAAGCAAAGCGGACGACCGTGGACTCGCTTACGCCCACGGTTTTTCCCAATTTGGCAGCGGTCATAAAAGCCGCTCTGTCAAAGTTCTCTTCCAGATATTTTGCAATGCTTTTCTGCCCCTTAGAAAAGCTTCCGTATTGCTTTTCAATCGCAGCGAAAATGTCCCTCTCCACGACGCAATCCCCCAAGCAAATAATACTCTAATAATACAATCGAAATAATTTAAAATCAATAGATTACAACTATTTTTTCCATTTTATGCAACATCAAATCGATCGAATATACTTTATTTCATCAGGGCTTAGATAACGCCACTTGCCGTAACGAAGGTCTCCCAGAGCAAGCTTCCCCTCGGATATTCGCTTCAGCCTTTTTACAGTCAATCCGGTTTGCTCACACATCTTTCTTATCTGCCGGTTTCTGCCCTCACAGATAGTGATTGACAGGGTGGCTTCATCACCTATTACTTCCAGAATCTTAACCGAGGCCGGAGCAAGCTTACGGCCGTCTATTACCATTTCTTCACCCAGGGCTGCGACCGAGGAGTCTATATCGCCGCCCCTAACCTTGGTCATATAGGTTTTGGGTATCTCATGTGACGGGTGCATAAGCTTGTTTGCCACATTTCCGTCATTCGTCATAATAAGCAGCCCCTCGGAATTATAGTCAAGCCTGCCGACGGGGTATACGCGGGCAGGGCAGTCCTTTACGAGGTCGGCTACCGTGCGTCTGCCACGCTCGTCGCTCATCGTAGTTACAAATCCGCGCGGCTTGTGGAGCATTATATATACCCTCTCGCCTGCGGCGGTAAGTCTGACGCCGCCGACCTCTATTCTGTCCCGCTCCGGGTCTGCCTTTTCTCCGAGCACGGCTGTTTTGCCGTTGACCTTAACTTCTCCCTCTTCTATCAGCTTTTCCGCCTCACGTCTCGAGGCAAGCCCATAAGCGGATATTATTTTCTGAAGCCTTTCCTTCATCGAACCACCTTATTAAACCGTCCGCAAATAAGCACCGCCCAATAGGGAGGTGCTTATTTTAGCGGGATATATGATTCTCTTACCTGTCTTTATCCTTGTTAATAAGCTCCTGCACCTTGTCTATAACCTCTGGCACCAGCTCGATTACCCTGTCAACAGTAGTATTGGCCGGCGGCGCGATATTGACGAGCTTAATGTTTCCGTCCTTTATTACGAGAAACGCGACCGGCATAATATTGATTCCGGCTCCGCTTCCGCCTGTGAAAGGATTAGCGCTTCCAGGCGACTGTGATTTTGAAACGTAATCTCCGCCACCGCATCCGAAACCGAAGCTTACTTTTGAAACCGGTATCATAGTTATGCCGTCGGGGGTTGTGATGGGCTGACCGACAACCGTATTTACGTCTACCATTTCGCGGATTTTCTGCATGGTTACTTCCATAAGGTCGCCAATAGGATGCTTTTCCATTTTATTTTTCTTCCTTTCGTTTCTGTAAATCTTTTGGCCCTTTAACCAAGGCCATAAGAGGATAACCTAACCGTATAACCCACAACATGTTCAAGGTGATCTTCAGCTTAAAATAGATACATGGTTTATGGATTTCAAAACTGCAGCTTGATCTTAAGTCGCGTTTTCCTATATTAAAATTTTGCTCCAAATAGCTTGTTATCATACCCATTGCAGCGGAAACCCCGCCGAAATTAATAGCGACTGCCACGGGGTCATCGCCGGCTGCGATATAATGTATCGTAATTTCGTCTATCAAAAGGCCTTTTTTAAGCGTATTCAGAAGCCTTTTTATATCCGGCCAATAGGATTTAAAGGTAGCAAATGCGCCCGCCTTCTCCTCGCCTGGTTCTTTGGTTTTCTTCTCTGCTTTGTGTTCGCGCTTTTTGGACGGCTTCTTTTTTTCTTTCGGTGCGATTTTGAAACGGAAAGGGCCGACCAAAAAGTTTGCTGAAAGCCCTTCTTCGTCATATGCAACGACAAGTCCGATGCGTATTATAAACAGCAGAAGAGCCGATATCGCAAGAACCGCGAGGATTATATACAGGACCGTCAAAAATCAGGTCACCTCCCTGGGCTTTTCCGCTTCCTCTTTTTCCATAAGCGCGTTTATGGCGTTCTGTATCTCAAGCTGCCCCTCGCTTTTCCCCGTATCCGGCAGCGAAGGCAGCTCTTTGAGGGATGATAGCCCGAAGCTCCTTAAAAACGATTTCGTGGTACGGTACAGCGTTGGCCTTCCCGGCACCTTCAGCTTCCCACATGGCTCGATCAGCCCCTTTTCCAGAAGGCTGTTGACCGTGTAGGAGCTGTCTATTCCGCGCATCTGCTCCACATATGCCTTGGTAGTAGGCTGGAAATAAGCGATTATCGCGAGAACCTCAAGCGCCGTCTGCGAAAGCTGTGGCGGCTTTCTCGCATCAAGAGCGCAGCGTATAACATCGGCAAGCTCCGGCGAGGAGCAAAGCTGAAACGAGTTTTCAAGTTTTATAAGCCGTATCCCGCGCCGATTTGATGCGTATGTATCGGCAAGCCTCGCGGCAACATCGACAATAACCTGCCTGTCCTGCCCGAGAACCTCCGCCAGCCTTTCAACAGGAACAGGCTCGCCAGATGCAAACAGTATTCCCTCAATCGCCGCCTCTATTTCTCTAATATCCATGGCCCACCTCAGTTTTCCGCATAGCTTACAGATAGATTTTCATCCGTTCCGACAAATATTATACTGCCCATTTTACAAAGCTCCAGTACCGCGACAAAGGTAGCGATGATTTCGGTTCGGCTGCGGCTTTCCAAAAGAAGCTCCCTGACACCGACAGTGCCACGGTTTTTAAGCAGTTTGATGATTTCCTCAGTTTTCAGCGAGACCGGGTAAGTGATCTTTTCCGGCATCATCAAAGTTTTAGCGAACGCCCTCATGTCCAGCTCTTCCCGTCCGAGGACGGAAAGGAGCGCAAGCTCCAGATCCTCCTTTTTGTGACTGTATCCATATTCGCTGTCCCTGACAAGGGGCTCCGGAGCCTTTGTAATATAGCCCTCTCCGCACGTTCGGCAGGCGGCAAGAAACTCCGCCGCAAACTTGATTTTAGGATACTCTTCGCGCCGCTGCAATTCTTCAAGCGAAAGCATGAGTGATTCTAGCTCCGAAATCTCCTCGTCGTTCTCGGAAAGCAGCATCTTTGTCTTTATATATGTCAGATGCGATGCCATGGCGACAAACTCGCTGGCTATCTCCAGATCCATCTTCTTCATTTCGTCGAGATATTCCAGATACTGGTCAAGGATTAGCGAAATCTGCACATCACGGATCTCTATTTTGTTTTTGCTGAGCAGCAGCAATATAAGCGCCAGGGGCCCCTCAAAATCCTCCATGTCGCCCTTCGACTTCACTATGCCCTCAAGCTTGAACTTCGGGTTTTCCAAGGCCTGCACCGCCTATTTCATCAGATTATACGCAAACGTAGCGATCGGAGAAAGCCAATTGTACACAGCGGTAGAAACGGCGCTTATGGGCGCGTTCAGCGCATCGGTAAATACGACTAGAAACGTAAGGATGATAAAGCCGTATCGTTCATACCGCATCAGGAGATTATACATGTTTTTCGGCAAAACAGCAAACAAAACCTTTGAGCCGTCAAGCGGCGGTATCGGAATGAGATTGAATACGCCGAGGCAAACACTCAGATAAGCCGTCTGTATAAGCATCTGTATCACTTGTTTGCCGATCTGGCTCCCTGCAAGCATTTTATAGAAGAATCCATAGAAAAACAAAACTACCGCAGCCAGGACAATATTTGAAGCCGGCCCGGCAAGGGCCGTAATCGCCATATCTCGCTTGGGGTTCTTAAAGTTCGCCATATTGACCGACACCGGCTTTGCCCAGCCGAAGTGAAACAGGATCAGCATCAAAAGACCGAGCGGATCCAGGTGCCTCAGCGGGTTGAGGCTTAGTCTCCCCTGCGCCGCCGCGGTTCGGTCGCCCAGCTTATAAGCCGCGAAACCGTGGCACATTTCGTGTATCGTAATGCATATCAGGGCAGGAATGACCGACAGTGCAAGACTGAGTAGATATGGCCAGTCCATATTTGAAAAAACCTGTTTAAGTCCCATAATTACCTTTCAATTCGTTGAACGCTTTCCGTTAATATCGCTACAAGCTCTTCACGTCCGAGGCCGTTTTCCGCCGAAAATAGAACAAGCGGAACTTCTTCGGAAATATCCAGCGTCAGCCTTATTCTCTCCGTGTTCGGAGCTATCTCGCTCTTTTTGAGCTTATCCGCCTTGTTGGCGACAACGATAAGCGGCTTTCCGCTTGTTTTGAACCACCCCGCCATGGTAATGTCGTCGGAGGTGGGTTTGTGACGGCTATCGACTATCATCACGCCCAGAGTAATCAGTTCCTTCGCAAAATAGCTCTCCATAAGCCTCGCCCAGCGGCTCTTCTCCCTTTCGGAAACCTGCGCGTAGCCGTAACCCGGCAAATCGGTAAGGTAAACCGCTTTATCTATCAAAAAATAGTTGACATGCGCGGTCTTTCCCGGCATCGAGCCGACTCTTGCAAAGTTTCTCCTGTTTACAAGCCTGTTTATTACCGAGGATTTGCCCACATTTGACCTGCCGGCAAATACTATCTGCGGAAGGCCGTCGTCTATAAAGTCCTTTTCCGAAGCCGCTGACTTAATAAATTCCGCTTTTACAAAATTCATTCGTTTCTCCCGTTACAAGAAGCGGAGGTTGGTCTTTTCATCGATAAGCGCCACCGCGTGGGCAGCTATTCCTAGACAGGCGCCGGTAAATCCCAGGCCTTCCTCCGTCGTTGCCTTAATACTGATATTATTGATGTCGGTGCCGAGCACCTCGGCAATGTTCGCACGCATCTCCGGTATATGCGGAAGGATTTTCGGTTGCTGTGCGACAATTGTAATGTCGGCGTTTCCGATTCTATACCCGCTTTTGCCAAGCAGCTCCCGAACCCTGCCGAGCAACTCCATACTGCTTATCCCCTTATAAGCCGGGTCTCCCGGCGGAAAATGCAATCCGATATCCCCAAGCGCAGCAGCTCCCAAAAGCGCGTCCATAAGCGCGTGGACAGCGACATCTGCATCGGAGTGCCCGTCAAGCCCCATATGATAGGGAATTCTCACGCCTCCGAGTATAAGCTCCCTGCCCTCTATAAAGCGATGAACATCGTAACCTTGCCCTATCCTCATTTTCCGCTCACTTCTCTTTCCCGCAGTATTGCCTCTGCAATGACAAGATCCGTCGGCGTCGTAATTTTGATATTTTCGTAGTCGCCCTCGGTTATTTTAACCGTTATGCCGAGGCGTTCCACAGCCATGCAATCGTCTGTCATCTCTATTTTTTCACGAATGGCGTCCGTTATCGCCGCTTTTATAAGATCGGTCTTAAAAACCTGCGGCGTCTGTACGGCGTAGAGCTCGGACCTTGCGGGAGTGCTTTGTATAGTACCAGATTTTACGACCTTTACGGTATCCTTGACCGGAACCGCCGGAGCCGCGGCGTTATACTCATTCGCAGCCTTTATGGCTGATTCTACGACCTTTTCGGAAACCAAAGGACGCGCCCCGTCGTGTATTGCCGCGAGCTCGGACCTTGGCGAAACTTCCAGAAGCCCGGCGAGCACGGAATCCTGCCGTCTTTCTCCGCCGCTTATTACCTTGGTAACCTTTTCAAACCCGTATTCCTTTATAAGCTCGCTGATCTCAAATATCTCTTCTGCTCTCGAAACAACGATTATCTCGTCTATGTCCGCGCTTTCCTCAAACGCCGCAAGCGTATGTATAAGCACAGGCTTGCCGTCGAGAAGAGAAAACAGCTTGTTGATTCCGTTCATACGGACACCGCTGCCTGCGGCCACTATAACCGCGCTGCAAAATGGCCGCGCTGTCCTCGATGATTTGAATATTTTTGAAAGGAAAGCCGACATAGCCATATCCTCCGAAATCCATTTGTCCAAAAAGCAGCTTGTAAAGCTCAATGCGATAAGCATTATATAAACAGGAGCTGTATTTACAGCCCCTTGTTTATTTACGACATATGAAAAAACGACTATTTTTTAAGTATTAAATCATTACTGCGTTGATTTTCTCTTCTATCTCCTCATAAGTGGCATGCTTTGAAAGCACTATTTCGGATATCAGTATCTGCTTCGCGCTTCTGAGCATCTTTCGTTCGCCGGTGGAAAGTCCGCGTTCGGCATCCCGTGCCATCAAACCCTTTACCACTCTTGCGACTTCGATAAGGTCCCCGCTCTTTATCCGCAGCATATTTTCACGGTAACGCCTGTTCCAATTCTGAGACATATCTATCTCAATGGAAGCAATAGCTTCCATTATTTTATCGGCCTGCCGTTCGTCAATTATAGGACGAACTCCTATATCCTCGCAATTATCCACCGGAATCATTACGAGCATTCCGCCGACGGGCATTTTAAGGATATAGTATTCCCGGGTTACGCCGTTTATCCTTTTTACCTCTATTCCGTCTATAACGCCGGCGCCATGCATCGGGTGAGCTATTTTATCTCCAATATTAAACACGAGATACCTCCTTTCCCAAATGATTTCAGCGTATAGCTTTTCTAATTTATTATACCACTTTTTTATTTTTTAGCAAGCAAGCATACGAAAAGTTTTGTAAGGTTTTTATGATATTATTGTCATTTTTTAACGTGATGAAGAGTCGAACCAGACGGCCGTTATACCAACGGCTTTACCGAAGGCTGCAACAGTCTCTTTCGGAGTCCGTAATTTCACTCGTTTCAGGAACCGTATCCTTTATATAATGAACAAGGTCGCTTGATCAGACAAATCCGGCAAGCAGTTTCCACTACTTGCCGGATTCCTTTACTATCGCTCTACCCCAACTATTGACATAGAGCCTTTTTTAACGGTTTTATCGCTTATTGATAAACTTCGATGACAACGCCGGAGCCGACCGTTCTGCCGCCCTCGCGGATTGCGAAGCGGAGACCCTTCTCAATTGCGATAGGGGTGATAAGCTCAACGTTCATATCTACGTTGTCGCCGGGCATGCACATTTCAGTGCCTTCCGGAAGCGTAATGATTCCGGTAACGTCAGTTGTACGGAAATAGAACTGGGGACGATAGTTGTTGAAAAACGGGGTATGACGGCCGCCCTCTTCCTTGGTAAGAACGTAAACCTGACCCTTGAACTTGGTGAGAGGCTTGATGCTGCCGGGCTTTGCGAGAACCTGTCCTCTTTCAACGTCGTTCTTTGCGATACCGCGGAGAAGGGTACCAACGTTGTCGCCGGCCTCTGCATACTCAAGTACCTTGTGGAACATCTCGGTTCCGGTAACGACGGACTTCTTTGTTTCCTTGATGCCGACAATTTCAACTTCGTCGCCGACCTTGACTCTGCCGCGCTCAACACGGCCTGTAGTAACGGTGCCGCGTCCGGTGATGGTGAAGACGTCTTCAACAGGCATAAGGAACGGCAGGTCTGCCTTACGGTCGGGAGTGGGAATATAGCTGTCAACAGCGTCCATGAGCTCCTTGATGCAGGCAAACTCAGGGGCGTTGGGATCTGTGGAGTTGCTGGCAAGAGCGTTAAGAGCGGAGCCCTTTACGATGGGGATATCGTCACCGGGGAACTTCTCCTTAGTGAGAAGCTCGCGGACTTCCATCTCAACGAGCTCTATGAGCTCGGGGTCGTCAACCTGGTCAATCTTGTTCAGGAAAACAACGATAGCGGGAACGCCAACCTGACGGGCAAGAATGATATGTTCACGAGTCTGGGCCATAGGTCCGTCGGAAGCGGCAATAACGAGGATAGCGCCGTCCATCTGAGCCGCACCTGTGATCATGTTCTTGATATAGTCGGCGTGACCCGGGCAGTCAACGTGAGCATAGTGACGCTTGTCGGTCTCGTACTCAACGTGAGCGGTATTGATAGTAATACCTCTTTCTCTCTCTTCCGGAGCCTTGTCGATCTGATCGTATGCTTCGAACTGCGCCTTGCCCATGAGGCTGAGGTACTTTGTAATAGCGGCTGTAAGGGTTGTCTTGCCGTGGTCGACGTGACCGATGGTGCCGATATTAACGTGGGGCTTTGTTCTCTCAAACTTTTGCTTAGCCATTATGAGTTATCCTCCTTATAATTAAAAAATAATTTTAGTTCTTAAATCGGAGCTATTGTATAGCACAAAAGCGGTTTTTGCAACTAATAATTTTACTTATGCGACATTATTGTCTGCCGCTAGCCTTAATGATCTCGTCCTGAATGGATTTCGGGATCTCGACATAGCTATGCGGCTCCATGCTGTAATTGCCTCTGCCCTGGGTTCTGCTGCGAAGATCGGTGGCATAACCGAACATTTCGGAAAGCGGAACCAGAGATTCGATCTGTGTAGCTCCGCTTCTTGTCTCCATACCGCTGATCTGTCCGCGGCGGGAGCTTATATCGCCCATTACGTCGCCCATATATTCTTCGGGGACTGTTACGACAACCTTCATTATAGGCTCAAGCAGCGTCGGGCTGG
Organism: Clostridiales bacterium; assembly: GCA_029267755.1. Classification (GTDB taxonomy): domain Bacteria; phylum Bacillota; class Clostridia; order Oscillospirales; family Oscillospiraceae; genus DUPK01. Next base: position 15,934 of record JAJUHS010000009.1, on the reverse strand, counting down.
CCTTCTGGCAGGCTTCCTTAAATGCCATGCTTCCCGCAATCTTAAAGGCCATTTCGGAGGAGTCGACTTCATGGAACGAACCGTCGAACAGAGTAACCTTTACGTCGACAACATTGTAGCCTGCAAGCACGCCGGACTGCATTGCTCCCTGAATACCCTGATCCACCGCCGGGATATACTCCTTCGGAATGGCTCCGCCGACGATCTTGTCGATGAATTCGTATCCCTTGCCCGGCTCGTTAGGTTCAACCGTAATCTTAACGTGACCGTACTGTCCCTTACCGCCGGACTGGCGTACATACCTCGTATCGGCGGTTGCTGATTTTTTGATCGTTTCCTTGTAGGAAACCTGCGGCTTTCCGACGTTTGCCTCAACCTTAAACTCGCGCAGAAGCCTGTCCACAATAATCTCAAGGTGAAGCTCGCCCATTCCGGCGATGATCGTCTGGCCCGTGTCGGCATCCGTATAGGTTTTGAACGTCGGGTCTTCCTCTGCAAGCTTCGCGAGGGCGATACCCATCTTTTCCTGGCCGGCCTTGGTCTTCGGCTCGATAGCGACGCGGATAACAGGCTCAGGGAATTCCATGGACTCGAGGATTATCGGGTTTTTCTCGTCGCAGAGAGTATCACCGGTCGTGGTGTTTTTAAGCCCGACAACTGCGGCGATATCTCCGGAATAGACAGTGTCGATATCCTCTCTGTGGTTTGCATGCATCTGGAGAATACGCCCCATGCGCTCCCTGTTGCCCTTGTTTGCGTTTATAACAGTGGTTCCTGCGTTCACAGTACCGGAATAAACGCGGAAGAACGACAGGCGTCCGACATAGGGGTCGGTCATGATCTTGAATGCGAGAGCTGAAAATGGTGCGCTGTCGTCGGCAGGACGGGTCTCCGTTTCTCCGGTATCGGGATTTATACCCTCAATAGGCGGAATATCCAGCGGTGACGGCATATAATCGACAACGGCGTCAAGCAGCTTCTGAACTCCCTTGTTTCGGTATGATGTGCCGCAGACCACAGGGATCATCTTAACGGCGACCGTTGCTTTCCTGATAGCGTTCTTTATCATTTCCGTTGGAATCTCTTCGCCCTCAAGATACATCATCATAATCTCGTCGTCGAAATCTGATACCGCCTCCAAAAGCTTTACCCTGTATTCCTTTGCGAGTTCGAGCATGTCTTCGGGGATTTCCTCGACTCTCATGTCCTTTCCAAGATCGTCATAGTAGACGTCGGCCTTCATCTCAACGAGGTCGACTATTCCCTTGAAATCAGCCTCTTTTCCTATGGGCAGCTGAATCGGAACCGCGTTGCACTTAAGCCTCTCGTGAACCATTTTCAGAACATTGTAGAAATCGGCTCCCATAATGTCCATTTTGTTGACGTATATCAAGCGCGGAACATGATAGTGGTCTGCCTGTCTCCAGACGGTCTCTGACTGTGGCTCGACACCGCCCTTTGCGCACATGACGGTTACGCTTCCATCCAGTACTCTAAGCGAACGTTCGACCTCAACAGTGAAGTCAACATGGCCCGGAGTATCGATTATATTTATGCGGTGATCCCTCCAAAAGCAGGTTGTGGCAGCTGAGGTGATCGTGATGCCTCTCTCCTGCTCCTGCTCCATCCAGTCCATGGTGGCGGCGCCCTCGTGTACCTCGCCTATTTTATAGGTACGTCCCGTATAGAACAGGATACGCTCAGTCGTTGTGGTTTTTCCCGCATCGATGTGCGCCATTATTCCAATATTTCTAGTATTTTTGAGGGTACATTGCCTTGGCATAATTTCTCTCCTAATTTAATATAAAACACAGTGATTACCAGCGGTAATGAGCAAAAGCCCTGTTTGCCTCGGCCATTTTGTGCATGTCTTCTCTCTTCTTGACTGCGTTTCCTGTGTTGTTGCTTGCGTCAATGATTTCTCCGGCCAGGCGTTCTCTCATTGTCTTCTCGCTGCGCGATCTCGAATAATTTGTGATCCAGCGCAGTCCGAGCGTCTGGCGTCTTTCTGGTCTGACCTCGATCGGAACCTGATAGGTCGCACCGCCGACTCGGCGGGCCTTTACCTCCAGCGAAGGCATAATGTTTTCCATGGCCTGTATGAAAACATCTAGAGCGGGTTTCCCCGTCTTCTCTTCGACTGTCTCGAAAGCGCCGTAGACAACCTTCTGAGCCACGCCCTTTTTGCCGTCAATCATGATGCTGTTGATCAGTTTTGTAACTAAAACCGAATTGTATACCGGATCCGGCAGAATTTCTCTTTTAGGTACGTTACCTCTTCTGGGCACTATACTTCCCTCCTTCATAAAATGATTTCATAGGTACTCGAAGGTATTTTACCTCCGTGAATGCCTGCCTAGAGATAACATAGCATATATGTTAATCTTTTAGGCAAGGCACAAGCCTTGCGCAAAAGCGCTTTCAGCTTACTTACGGCCTGTTGCAGCCGCCTGACCGGGCTTGGGTCTCTTTGCGCCGTACTTGCTGCGTCCCTGCTTGCGCTTCGCGACGCCCTGGGCATCCAAGGTACCGCGAATGATGTGGTATCTTACGCCAGGCAGGTCCTTTACACGTCCGCCGCGGATCATAACCACCGAGTGCTCCTGAAGGTTGTGTCCGATTCCGGGAATGTAGGCCGTGACCTCATATCCGTTGGTCAAACGCACACGGGCGATTTTACGAAGCGCGGAGTTCGGCTTCTTGGGTGTAGAAGTTCTGACGGCTGTGCATACGCCCCTCTTCTGCGGCGAGGGCAGATCGGTCTCTCTGTTTCTGAGCGTATTGAGGCCCTTCTGCATTGCAGGCGAAGTGGATTTGTATGTTACCTGCTCCCTGCCCTTTCTGACAAGCTGATTAAATGTGGGCATTGTGTTCCTCCTTTCCTCAAATATTGTTATTTTATACGGAAAACAGATTTGTATTCCGCAAAAATCGATTATTTATTTCAAAAGAACGGCGGCAGCGGCCCCGACTTCGATTCCGCAGGCCTCTCCGAGTTCCTTCATCGTAGAAACGGAAACGACTTCTACGTTCTGCGTTCTGCAAAGCTCCGAAAGCGAAAGCTTGATGCGGTTTTCGGCGTCTTCCGCCAAGAAAACCGTCAATGCGCTTCCATTTTTCACTGCTTTGAGGCATTGGTTGATGCCGACGAGCTTCTTGCCCGATTTGAGTCTTGAAAGCACAACAATCTTCCTTTCGCAAACTGCACAGTATTTTACCACGAAATATACACACAGTCAACAAATATATTTTATTTATTCGTATCATCTCACCGGACTTGCAATTTCCGTGGCAGGATGCGGCCTTTAACTGGCCGCATCCTCAGATTTTTCCGTATTTTGTGCGTTCTCTGAAGCAGAATCAACAACAAAATCCCTGTAAATTCCAAGACCTGAGCCGGCCGGAATCAGCTTTCCTATTATGACGTTTTCCTTAAGCCCTATCAGGTGGTCTATCTTGCCCTTGATTGCGGCTTCCGTAAGAACCTTTGTAGTTTCCTGGAACGAGGCCGCGGACAGGAAGGACTCCGTGGCGAGAGACGCCTTCGTGATACCCATCAGAAGCCTTGTGCATGTCGCCGGGCGGAGATCCTTCTCGCCCTCGGCAATTCTCTTAAGAACCGCCTGGTTCGCATCCTTGAATTCGATGATGTCCACTGTAGCTCCCGAAAGAAGCACAGTGTCTCCCGGGTCTTCGACCCTGACCTTTCTCATCATCTGACGGACAATGACCTCGATGTGCTTGTCATTGATATCGACGCCCTGCTGGCGGTAAACCTTCTGAACCTCCTGTATGAGGTAGTTCTGGACGGCTTCGACGCCTCGGATGCGAAGAACATCGTGCGGGCTGAGCGAACCGCTGGTAATAACCGCTCCCTTTTCTATGACCTCTCCGTCCGCAACCTTTATTCCGGCGCTTATAGGCACGACCAAAGATCTTGCGTCACCGTCGGCTTCGCTGATGATGTTTATGGTGCACATATTATTCTTTTTGGTTTCCTCAATGCTCACGCGGCCGCCGATTTCGGCAAGAAGAGCCATTTTCTTCGGCTTTCTTGCTTCGAAGAGCTCTTCAACTCTCGGAAGGCCCTGAGTAATATCGTCTCCAGCGATACCGCCGGAGTGGAAGGTACGCATCGTAAGCTGGGTACCGGGCTCACCGATGGACTGTGCAGCAATAACGCCGACGGCTTCTCCCGCACTGACCGGCTCTCCTGTTGCGAGGTTCATGCCGTAGCACTTCGCGCATACGCCGTGTCTAGAATCGCAGGCGAGAACGGTGCGTATAAGAACCTTTTCTATACCCGCTTCCATGAGCTTCTTGGCATCGTTCGCCATAAGCATATGATTTCTGTCGAAGATGACCTCTCCGGTTTTCGGGTCTACGATGTCCTCTGCGGGGAATCTGCCGTGAATGGCGTCGCCGTAGCTCAGAATAACCTGTCCCTTTTCCTGCAGCTCTCCAACGTATAGGCCTTCATGAGTTCCGCAGTCGAGTTCTTTGATTATAACGTCCTGCGAAACGTCGACCAGACGGCGTGTCAGATATCCGGAGTCCGCGGTACGAAGCGCGGTATCGGCAAGTCCCTTACGCGCGCCTCTAGATGATATGAAATATTCCAGGACGGTCAGCCCCTCGCGGAAGTTCGCCTTGATCGGTATTTCGATAGTCTTACCTGCGGTGTTCGCCATAAGGCCGCGCATACCGGCAAGCTGACGAATCTGGTTCATGCTTCCGCGGGCACCGGAGTTTGCCATCATATAGATCGGGTTGAACTCGTCGAGTGCGTTCTGCAGCGCGTTCGTAACGTCCTTAGTGGTACGCTCCCACTCCTGAACAACAAGCCTGTATCGCTCGTCGTTTGTGATGAAGCCGCGCTTATACTGCTTTTCAATATTTACTACCTTCTGCTCGGTTTCACTGATAAGCGTTTTCTTTGCCTCAGGAACCGTCATGTCTGAAATCGAGATGGTGATCGCTCCGAGCGTGGAGTACTTAAAGCCCAGGGCCTTGATATTGTCCAGGACCTCCGTACTCTTTGTAAATCCATGCTTTGCTATGCACCTGTTTACAATATCTCCAAGCTGCTTTTTACCGGTCTTGAAGTTAATCTCATAATCGAACATCTTCTCCGGATCGTTTCTGTCGACAAAACCGAGATCCTGTGGAATCGGCTCGTTGAAGATAATGCGTCCGACCGTGGTGCTGATTATTTTTCTCTGGATTTGGCCGTCTATTTCCTTCTCAACTCTGACCCTGATGGGCGAGTGGATTCCGACCGCTTTTTCATTATATGCCATTATGGCCTCATTGGGTGAGGCGAACACCTTGCCGGTTCCCTCTTCCTCGCGTTCGTAGGTGAGGTAATATGCTCCGAGTATCATATCCTGAGTCGGAACAGTGACCGGCTTTCCGTCCTGCGGGCGGAGAAGGTTATTTGCGGACAGCATCAGAATTCTGGCCTCAGCCTGCGCCTCCGCGGAAAGCGGAACGTGAACCGCCATCTGGTCTCCGTCAAAGTCTGCGTTATATGCCGTACAGACCAGCGGATGGAGCTTAAGAGCCCTGCCTTCGACCAGTACCGGCTCGAAGGCCTGGATTCCCAGCCTGTGAAGCGTAGGGGCGCGGTTTAGGAGAACCGGATGCTCCTTGATAATGATGTCGAGCGCGTCCCAAACCTCGGTACGGCCCTTGTCGACCATTTTCTTTGCACTTTTTATATTGTTTGCAACGCCGTCCTGCACAAGCTTCTTCATAACGAAGGGGCGGAACAGTTCAATCGCCATTTCCTTAGGCAATCCGCACTGATACAGCTTCAGCGTCGGCCCGACAACGATAACGCTTCGTCCTGAGTAGTCAACGCGTTTGCCGAGCAGGTTCTGACGGAAACGTCCCTGTTTGCCCTTTAGCATATCGGAAAGGGATTTGAGGGCACGGCTGTTTACGCCCGTAACCGCTCTTCCGCGGCGTCCGTTGTCGATTAGCGTGTCAACCGCTTCCTGAAGCATCCTCTTTTCATTTCTTACGATTATATCGGGTGCGTTGAGCGCGATAAGCCTTTTAAGCCTGTTGTTTCTGTTGATAACCCTGCGGTACAGATCGTTCAGGTCGCTTGTCGCAAAGCGTCCGCCGTCAAGCTGCACCATTGGGCGTATTTCGGGCGGGATAACCGGAAGCACGTCGATAATCATCCATGTGGGACTGCTCCCCGACTGGCGGAATGCCTCAACCACCTCAAGGCGCTTAACTAGCTTCGCCTTCTTCTGCCCGGAGGCGTCTTTAAGCTCGGCACGGAGCTCCTCTGACAGCTTTTCACAGTCTATACGCTCCAGGAGCTCCTTTATGGCCTCGGCACCCATACCGGCCTTGAAGTCGTCCTCATACTTTTCGCGCATATCGCGGTATTCTTTTTCCGAAAGAATCTGATTGCGTATAAGGGGCGTCTCGCCAGGATCAGTTACTATATAAGCCGCAAAGTACAGTACCTTTTCGAGTATTCTCGGCGAAATGTCGAGTATGAGCCCCATTCTCGAAGGAATGCCCTTGAAGTACCAAATATGCGAAACAGGGGCTGCAAGCTCTATATGGCCCATGCGTTCGCGGCGTACCTTGGACTTTGTGACCTCGACGCCGCAGCGGTCGCATATCTTGCCCTTGTAGCGAATCTTCTTATACTTTCCGCAGTGGCATTCCCAATCCTTGGTAGGTCCGAATATCCTTTCGCAGAATAGCCCGTCGCGTTCCGGCTTGAGTGTTCTGTAATTGATGGTTTCGGGCTTTTTGACCTCGCCGTAGGACCACGCTCTTATCATTTCGGGTGAGGCTATACCTATTTGTATGGCTTCAAAAGGTGTGTAACTCATTAAAAATCGTCCTCCTCATCCAAAATATCTTCATCGCCGTCGAAAATCTCGTCGTCATCGTCTTCAAATTCATCTTCATCTTCTTCAATATCAGCGTCCTCGATCGTATAGCCGCCGAGCTCGATCTCCTCGTCGTCGGACTGGTACATCGCCTCGTCCCTGATTCCCGGATAATCGTCGTCGTCATCAGATTTAAGCTCAATTTCATTGCCGTCGGCGTCAAGCACCCTGACGTCCAGGCAAAGGGACTGCAGTTCCTTTACCAGAACCTTGAAGGATTCAGGAACTCCCGGCTGAGGAACATTGTTGCCCTTTACAATTGACTCATAGGTGCGGACGCGGCCCGTGACGTCGTCCGACTTGACTGTGAGTATTTCCTGGAGAGTGTATGCCGCGCCGTAAGCTTCGAGAGCCCAGACTTCCATTTCTCCGAAGCGCTGTCCGCCGAACTGAGCCTTTCCGCCCAGAGGCTGCTGAGTTACGAGCGAATACGGACCCGTACTTCTCGCGTGGATCTTATCGTCGACAAGGTGGTGAAGCTTAAGGAAGTAAACGTATCCGACCGTTACGGCGTTGTCGAACGGTTCTCCCGTGCGTCCGTCGTACAGTACGCTCTTTCCGTCGCTGCGCAGGCCCGCGAGCTTGAGCGTCTCACGTATTTCCTGTTCGTTTGCACCGCTGAAGATAGGAGTCGCAACCTTCCAGCCGAGAGCCTGAGCAGCGTAGCCAAGATGGACTTCAAGCACCTGACCGATATTCATACGCGAGGGAACGCCGAGAGGGTTGAGTACGATGTCAAGAGGCGTGCCGTCAGGCATATAGGGCATATCCTCTCTCGGAAGTATCCTTGATACGACGCCCTTGTTGCCGTGGCGGCCGGCCATCTTGTCTCCGACAGAAATCTTCCTTTTCTGCGCGATATAGCACCTTACCACCATATTCACGCCGGGGTTCATCTCGTCGCCGTTCTTGCGGGTGAATACCTTTACGTCGACAACAATACCGCTCTCTCCGTGAGGCACCTTGAGCGAGGTGTCCCTGACCTCTCTTGCCTTTTCGCCGAAGATCGCGCGCAGCAGCCTTTCCTCGGCCGTAAGATCGGTTTCTCCCTTGGGAGTGACCTTTCCCACCAGAATATCCCCCGCGTGAACCTCAGCGCCGACGCATATGATTCCGCGCTCGTCAAGATAGCGGAGGGCATCCTCGCCGACGCCTGGAATATCCCTTGTTATCTCCTCGGGACCGAGCTTAGTGTCTCTCGCGTCTATTTCATATTCCTCGATGTGGATTGATGTGAAAACATCCTCGTGAACAAGACGCTCGTTGATAAGAATAGCATCTTCGTAGTTATAGCCTTCCCAGGTCATAAAGCCAACCAGAACGTTCTTGCCTAGAGAAAGCTCGCCCTGTGCCGTTGAAGGGCCGTCTGCCAAAACGGTATCGGCTGTAACGCGCTCTCCAACCCTGACTATCGGGCGCTGATTTATACAGGTGCCCTGATTGCTCCTTGCAAACTTTGTGAGCCTGTAAGTCTTTATAACGCCGTCGTCGTATTTCACGGTAATGCTTGTAGAATCAAGCTTTGTAACTACTCCGTCACCCTCCGCCAACACCACGACTCCGGAGTCGATCGCACATTTATGCTCGATTCCCGTCGCCACTATCGGGGCTTGGGTTACAAGTAGAGGAACGGCCTGACGCTGCATGTTCGCTCCCATCAGGGCGCGGTTTGCGTCGTCGTTTTCAAGGAAGGGTATCATGGCGGTAGCTATTGAAACCATCATCCTAGGCGAGATATCTATGAAGTCAACAAGCTCCCTGTCGACCTCTATAATTTCATCTCTGCGGCGGCAGGTTATACGCTTATTGAGCAGAACACCGTTTTCGTCGGTAGGCTCGGTAGCCTGCGCGACGATATACTGGTCTTCCTGGTCGGCGGTAAGGTAATGCACCTCGTCGGTCACTCGGCACGTTCCCTTTTCAACCTTGCGGAACGGAGCAACAAGGAAGCCGTACTCGTTGACTCTAGCGTAGCTCGCGAGATAGGAAATAAGTCCGATGTTGGGGCCTTCAGGCGTTTCAATCGGGCACATTCTGCCGTAATGACTGTAATGAACGTCGCGGACGTCGAAGTTGGCGCGCTCTCTCGAAAGGCCGCCGGGGCCAAGCGCCGACATTCTGCGCTTATGGGTCAGCTCGGCAAGAGGATTTGTCTGGTCCATAAACTGGCTGAGCGGGGAGGAACCGAAAAATTCCTTCATCGCCGCCGTTACGGGACGTATGTTTATAAGTGACTGCGGCGTTACGATATCGAGATCCTGGAGCGTCATTCTCTCGCGGATAACACGCTCCATGCGCGAAAAGCCGACTCTGAACTGGTTCTGCAAAAGCTCTCCAACGCTTCTCATGCGTCTGTTTCCAAGGTGGTCGATATCGTCGTCCTCTCCGATATTGTGGGCAAGGCCGTTGAGATAGTTTATAGACGCGAATACGTCGTCGGGAATAATATGCTTTGGAATAAGCTCGTCGATATTATCGTTGATAGCGTTTTTAAGCTCCTCACCCTGAAACCTGTCAAGCAGGTCTCGAAGGATTATAAAGCGCACCTTCTCTTTTATGCCGAGCTCCGAAATGTCGAAATCTACAAAATCCGCAAGATCGACCATGCCGTTTGAGAAAACCTTTACAGGTTTGCCGTCTACGGTAACGACGACCTCGACAACACCCTTTCTCTGTATGAGCTCCGCCTTCTCTTTGGTAAGGGTTTCTCCGCTTTCGGCGATAATCTCACCCGTAAGAGGGTCTGCGACAGGATACGTAAGGGTCTGACCGTTGATACGGGGCGCGAGAGCAAGTTTTTTATTGAATTTATAACGGCCAACCGCAGAAATATCATATCTGCGGGGTGCAAAAAACAGGCTGTCGAGAAGGGCTTCTGCGCTGTCTACGGTCGGGGGATCGCCCGGGCGAAGGCGTCTGTAAATCTCAATCAGCGCCTCCTCGCGGTTCTTGCACGAATCCTTTTCGAATGTCGCCATCAGGCGCTCATCCTCGCCGAAAATGTCGCGGATCTGCTCGTTCGTAACAGCTCCGCCGGCTGCGGAAGGCATCGAAAGCCAGGAATAGGGCTGGTCTGGCTTAGGAGCTCCCATAGCCTTGATAAGCCAGGTTACGGGCAGCTTGCGGTTCTTGTCAATTCTGGCGTAAAAAACGTCGGAGAGATCGGTCTCGTATTCAAGCCATGCGCCTCGGTACGGAATAATAGTCGAACTGTAAACAGTCGCAGAAGTCTTGTCCTTCCTCTTTTCGAAGTATACGCCGGGACTCCTGATGATCTGGGATACGATGACGCGCTCGGCGCCGTTTATGATAAAGGTGCCGCCCGCCGTCATAAGCGGAAGGTCGCCCAGAAATATCTCCTGTTCCTTTATTTCTTCGGTTTCCTTGTTCCTCAGGCGAACGCTGACCTTAAGCGGAGCCGCATAGGTTGCATCCCTCGCCTTGCACTCCTCTTCGGTGTATTTAGGCTTTTCATCCATTGAATAATCAATAAAAGAAAGCTCAAGGTTTCCCGAATAGTCCAGAATCGAGGCTACATCGCGGAAAACCTCCCTCAACCCCGTTTCAAGGAACCATTTGTAAGAACTTTTCTGAACCTCGAGAAGATTGGGCATATCCTGAATCTCCTCTATTTTCGCGAAGCTCTTACGCTGTACTTTGCCATAACTGACATCCTTGACCATCTGGCTTTCACTCCTTGTACGATTAAAATTGACGGCACGCAAAACTGCACACGCGGAAAAGTTGTTATATCTTTTAAAATTTGTGTTGCATTTTTCACAAATAGTGATAAAATACACAGCAGATAGATAAAGCGATTTGCTACATATGATATTATTTTTTTACATATAGCAAGTAATTATATCAGGCTTGGCATTATGTGTCAAGTGTTTTTTCCGTTGAAAAAAATATTTTGCGGCGAAGCCTTGAGTTTCGCCGTTTTTTGTTTTATTTCGCACTGTCCCCCGCTCTATTATCACCCGGAGGTGGAATATCATTGGTCGCCATCTGTTTTCTGCTGCTTATCGCCGTTTCAATGTTTCTGCTTTACCGAGAACGACTTTTTAATAATATGACCGTATTTTTTGCCTGCCTTGCAGTTCTCATCCTGATCTTTGACCTCCGCCTTATCTGTCTGCCGTATGTAACCCTCGACTATACCGACTTTCTTGCCAAGTGGGTCGATTACTTCCGTTTGAACGGCGGATTTGCGGCTCTCAGGCGCTCCATCGGCAACTACAACGTACCTTATCTTTACTTTCTCGCGGCTTTTTCATACATTCCTGTTTACGACCTCTATCTGATAAAGATACTCTCCGTTACCTTCGACGTTATTCTGGCGTTTGCGGGCATGAAAATTGTTTCGCTTTTTACCGAAAGCAAAACTAAGAAGCTTCTCTGCTTCTACCTGATTATGGTATTGCCGTCGGTTATCCTTAACGGCTCATGCTGGGCCCAGTGCGACTCCATTTACGCCGCGTTCGCGCTGCTGAGCATCTATTTCGTCCTGTCGGGCCATCCAGCGCTTTCAATGGTTATGGCGGCAGTTTCCTTCGGTTTTAAAATGCAGGCGGTATTTTTCCTGCCGGTATTTTTCATATTCCTTTATACAAAAAAGCTGAAGCTCCGGCATCTGCCGATATTCCCACTTACCTATGTACTGCTTGTCCTGCCCGCGGTTTTAGCCGGCCGTCCGTTTATGGAAACCATAACCCTCTATTTCAATCAGGTTGATACTGTCGGCTCCGGACTCAACTATAATTCGTCGTCGATATATGCTTTTTTCTATAATGTCACTAATCTAAAGCAGGCAGCGATGCTGGGAATTATTGCGGCTTTTCTGTTTATCGCGGCGCTTTATGTTGCAGCTTTTATAAAACGCAGGAGCCTCTCCGACGAAGCTCTTTTCACTTTCGCGTTTATCTTTTCAATAGGCGTGCCGTTCTTTCTCCCACATATGCACGACCGTTACTTCTTTATTGGAGACATCCTTTCCGTATGCTATGCGGTGATATATCCTAAGCGCTTTACCCTGCCAGTCCTTGTTTCGTTCGCCTCTTTGCTCGGTTACCATGCTTATTTTAAAATGCGGTATCTGCTCCCAATGAGTTACGGAGCTGCGGCGCTCATACTGGTTCTGGCAGTCCTGTTATACGATTTGTTAAGTTTGCTGCGGATGAAAAAGGATTCCCTTTAATAGCTTTCAAACATAAAAAACGGCTGCTGCAAAACGAATGGTTAAGCAGCAGCCATTAACTATATCATAGCGGAATCTATTACGCGTTCAAGCGCTCCGCGGCAATAACGACATGCTTTGCGAGAACTGTGGTCGTAACGCCGGACACTCCGCCGGGAGTGGGTGTAACAGCCTGAACGATAGGCTCAACCTTTTCAAAGTCGACGTCGCCCTTAAGTTTTCCGTCAACCATCTTAGTGCCTACGTCGATGACAATCTGGCCGGGCTTTACATACTTGTCCGTAATAAGGCCGGGTACTCCGCAGGCGGAAACGACGATGTCTGCCTGCCTGGCTATGGCCGGAGTGTCAACGGTAAAGACATTGCAAAGGAAAACGGTCGCGAGCTTGGCAGCGAGCAGCATTGAAAGCGGTCTTCCAACGACAAGTCCGGCGCCGATAACGCAGACATTCTTGCCCTGAAGCGGAACCTTGTAGTATTCGAGCATTTCCATAACGGCCGAGGGAGCGCAGTAGGCGAAGCAATCCTCTCTGCCGGCCAGAACGTTGCCGAGGTTAGCTACGGTTGCGCAGTCAACATCCTTTTCGACCGGAATGCATTCCTTAACTTTCTTTTCGTTTATATGCTCGGGCAGGGGCTGGAAAAGCAGTATGCCGTGAACTCCCTTGTCCGCCCCGACTTCCTTGACGGTCTTTACGAGCTCTTCTTCGCTTATATCAGCCGGAAGAACGACATTTTTGACCTGCAGGCCGATGGAGTTGCATTTCTTTGTAGCGCCGATCTCATAGGATATATCAGCGCCGTTTTCTCCAACGCGAATTGTGGCGAGTGTCGGAACAACGTTCTTCTTTGCGAGAGCCGCGATTCTAGCTTTAAGATCCTCAACAATTGCCTCATTTACTTCTTTTGCCAAAAACTGCTGTGCCATAATTTCACATTCCTTTTTCTTCAGTATTTTATATTTTTTTGATTGCGAATTAAGTTGTACTACTGCTTCAGACGCCTGCATACGCCGTCGTATATTTCGTCGGCGAGCGCCGTGTACTTTTTGAGCAGCTCATCGGCTCTCGCGTTCAGCTTTTCGGCGTACTGTCTGTCCTTCATGGAATTAGTATTTATAAATACGTTGAGGCTCGCTCCCTGAAGCGCAGCCTTGCAAAAGGCCACTCCAACGCCAGCGTCGCTTATCGCAAGCGAACTTCCCTTAGAGGCAAAACCTGCCTGAAGTTCTATCGCCTCACAGCATTTTTCCATTATCTCCATAGGCACTGAGCAGGCTTCCTTAAGACAAAGCTCCATAACTCGATCCTTTTCGGCCTTTTGCTCCTCGGTCTCCTTCGGCATCCCGTAAGCTCTTGACAGCGGCTCAAAAGCCTCCGCATCCCGGTCTATCAGCCTGAGCATATCGGCCATAAGACTGTCCGCCTTCGCCATAAGGGCGCGAATCTCCTCTTCAACATCTGCATACTTTTTCTTGCCTACGGTAAGCGAGCCGACCATCCCTCCGAGTGCGGTCCCGACCGCTCCTACAAGAGCGGACGCTCCGCCGCCGCCTGGCACCGGCGCTTTGCTTGAAAGCTCGGCAATAAAGTCTTTGCAGCTTTTTTCACAAAATTCCATCGGACACCTCCTAAATTTGCTTATTCTTACTACAATTTGCTTATTTTATCGTATCTAAACAGGTTTTTATTGTCAATAAATTATATTTCAGTTTTTGGTACAATCTAATTGTAGTGTTTAACTATCGTTTTTCATTAAGAAACTCAGCGAGCTTTATTGCAGCGGTTACGGCAGCTACGTCGTCCTTCGCGTCGAGCACATCTGTACTATGCGAACATACCTCCGGTGCAATTTCCCTTACATTCATGTGGTGCAAAATAATACGTGCCGTCTTTAAGGCGCCGGTAATACCGCCGTCTCCCCCGCCAACCAGTATTATTCCTCCGCGCTTTTCCTTCTTTATCAGCTTCTCTTTTCTGAAAACTTCGTTGCAATAAAACATCTGAAGGCGGCTTAGCACCGAGAGAAGCTGGCCGGTAACTTCTGCGAAATTAAGGGGCGACGCAACGACTATATTGTCGCATTCCCTGATATATTCGTATATTTCGTTCATTCCGTCCTCGATGGAGCAGGCAGGGTGCTTTTTGCAATATCTGCAATCTATGCAGGGCTTTATTCCACAGTAATAAGCGTCTACAATTTTATATTCGCCCTCAAGTCGGGAGACCACTTCGTTCACAAGCGCCGCTGTATTTCCGTTTTTCCGTGGTGAGCCGTTAAAAATCAAGGTTTTCATCAGCTATTTTTCTCTCCTGATCAAAATAATATTTATCTTTCCCGCCGTCAGTTTTCGTCTTGAAGCTGCCTGTTGTGCTTTTGCTTTTCGAGATACATCAGATTATCTATGTGTTCCAAAAACTCAACCATGGAATTGCCGGAATAATAATCATAACCCACGCTCAAGCTAAGTTCATATGGTACGATTTTTTGTGCGTTGAAAGCCGCTACATTCTCGTTTAAGCGTTTTACCGCTTCAGACAAATCGGATTTATCCTGTATTTCCATAAATACAATAAATTCATCCCCACCGTACCTTGCCAAAAAGTCATTCTTTCTGAACGATTTACGGAGGATTTCCGAGGTATGCTTAAGTGCCTGATCTCCTGATTTATGCCCGTACTGATCGTTAATAGCTTTAAATGAATCTATGTCTATCATCAGGCCGGCAAAAAGCTTATTGTCATTTCCCTGGCGTCTAACGTACAGGTAATTGTCCAGATGCCTCCTGTTATACAAATTTGTAAGATAATCCTTGTACAGCTCGTTGTTCTGGATATTTATAAATATTATCAATATTGAAAATGTTGTGCAGACCCAGATAAGAGAAAGCCCGTAAAAAAGAATCTGAAAAACGCCGCCGATAACAGGCGGAAGCGCAAACACCAGCATCGGAATGTAATCCCTGTTTTTAATAATCCTGCGTTTTACTAAGATGAGCGCGGTGGTATGCGCTATGTATGCAAAGCATATAAATCCTATAACAAGAAAGTAAGGCCCCCGGTGGTAAACATTATCGCCGTCGATATAGAAGAGGCAGCCATATAAATTACTTATGACGGATAAGGCAAACGCAAGCAGAGCCGGAATAGACATGGTTATAAAAACCCGTTTCAGATGCGCCATGGTTCTGAAAATATTGTAATCAACATAAAAATACCAAAGCAGGCATATTATAGGATTTAAACAATAGTAAACCGTGGTCACGAAGGAATGCAAAAACCTGCCTGGCATGCCGCTTACGCCGTCAAGGAGCCACATTCCGGTGTCGAATAGAAGAATCAGTGCATTGGAATAAAGCAGAACCTTAAATAGCCTCTGCCTGACGGAATTCATATTTGACTGGCGATGCACATTAAGCAGTATTAGAATGGTTATCGCCAGCGCAAAAAAGTTGAGTTCCATGTATAAAAATACCTGAATAATCACACCTCCGTCAATTAACCCCTCGGAATACTTGATAATTATATTACCGCTTAAATTATATTACAGTTTAGAAATTAATAGCCCAAAGCCCTTCAGGCGCAGGCATAGAGCTCCGAGTCTGAAGGGCTGTTGTTTCTCAAAAGACTATGTTTATTCGTCCTTTCCTCTTATCTGAGCGAAGTAGCCTTTGGTTTCCTTGACAACCACGCCGTTCAGGGCGATAAGCGCGATCAGGTTCGGAAATGCCATCAGCGCGTTGAATATGTCCGAGATGTTCCAAACGGCCTCCACGGTCATATATGGTCCTATAAAAACAGCAAGTATGTATATC
>JAJUHS010000097.1 GCA_029267755.1 Clostridiales bacterium | reverse complement strand
GAAATAGGTGATGCGGAGCTTAAGCACCGTGAGATTTTTCTCGATTCCCTTGCAAAGGTTCGTAATGAGCATGTCGATATTTTTATGGCCAATCATCCGAATAACGACGATCTGTTTAAAAAGTATGAGTATATGATTTCGCATCCCGGAGAGAACCCATTCGTAGACGACAAGGCTTGGGGCAGGTATCTGGACTTTAAGCGCGAAGAACTGCTTAAAATGATGGAAGACGAAAAGAAAGCAGCAAGTCAGGCATAATATGCGGAACGGGCATATAGTTTAGTGGAAAGGACAATATTATGTCAATGAGGGCGCAGGTTCCTGTAAATACTTTGGAGCCGGATGATAATCTTTGCTTTATCAGGGAAATGGGAATCGAATTTGTTACGCTTTCCTTAAGACCCGAGGAAGTAGAAATCGATACGCTTTTGCGTGTTAAGGAACGTTTTTCAAAGTTCGACATTAAAGTTTCCGACGCTTTTTGCACACCTTTGCAAAAGAATAAAATCATTCAGCTCGGGCTTGACGGCAGAGACGCCGAAATAGATAAATTCAGTAATATGCTTTACGTTCTGGGAAGAGCCGGTATTGAGTTTACCTCGGTGGCATGGCAGCCGAACGGCATCCTGCGCACGGGCATGAAAGCAGGCAAATTCACGCGCGGAGGCGTTTCTATGTACGCCGACATGGAAGAAATTGGCGCACGGCCTTATGCAAACGGCAGGGATTATTCCGAAGAAGAGATTCGGGAAACCTTCAAATACTTCATGGACAGGATCCTGCCTGTCAGCGAGGAGACCGGCGTTCGCATGGCGCTTCACCCAAATGATCCGCCTGTAAAATCGCTTGCCGGAGTTGCGAGCCTCTTTTATAACACAGAAACCTTTAAAAAGGCTCTTGAAATTGCAAAGTACAGCCCGGCACTCGGCTTGAAGCTCTGCACAGGCTGCTGGCTTGAAGCGGGCGATTTGTTCGGCGACCTGATGGAGGATATTCGGACATTCTGTGAGCAGGGAAGGCTTTTGTGCGTTCATTTCCGTAATGTTAGCTCCGAAATGCCGTACTTCGAAGAAACGCTTGCCGAAGACGGATATGCTAATATGTATGCCATTATGAAGCAGTTAGTTGCCTGCGACTGCAACGCGGTAATAAGCATTGACCATGCGTTCAGGGGCTATGAGAGCGTCGGAGGGCAGCTCGGCGCATTCGCTTATCCCACGGGATATCTCAAGGGCTTGATGCACTCTGCCGAAATCGAGCTTAAAAAGCGCAGATATAAAAAATACTGAATAAGATAGGGCCAGACTATGAAGCTGAGGGATGTTGAATATCTGCTGGCGCTTGACCGTGAGCGAAACATAACGCGGGCGGCTAAGTATCTTGGAATTTCTCAATCCACACTGAGCTACTTCCTGTCAAAATACGAAGAGGAAGTCGGGGCACGGCTTTTTTACCGCCATCCAACTCAACTTATGCTGACCGAAGCGGGCAGGCTGCATATTGAGGCGGCAAGGCAGATGGCTAATATTAAAGCGCACACCTACCATGCTATCCGCACGCTCGGAAAAGATGTGAACTATACTACTCTGACCATAGGCGTTACGCCGAACCGGGGACAACAGATTGTCACAAGGATTTATCCGCAGTTTATAGACGCATTTCCGAACGTTCGTATAAAAACGGTGGAGGGCTATTCGGAGACTCTGGAAAGAGGCCTTTTAAGCGGAAAAATTGATATCATGCTTTCCTCCATGATGATAGAGCAGATGGACGAGCGTATAGAATTTATAAAGATGCGGCGTGAAGAGATAGTTTTAGCAATGCACAAATCCTTTCCTCTGGCTTCAAAGGGGATAGATATGCCGGATCATTCCTTCCCTGTTATACTCAAGGAGGAGCTTGCTGATACCCCTATAATTATGATGCAGGAGGGAACAACAGTCCGGTGGCTTGTAGACAGGTATTTAGCAAACACCGGTATTAAGCCTCTCGTTGTGTTTGAGACCACGAATGTAAAATTTGCATCCAACCTGGCTGCGGAGGGCGCGGGCGCGGCTTTCCTTCCGCTTTTCTTCGCAAAAAGCATGAGCAACCTTCGCTATTTTTCGCTTGATCCGGGCTGTTTTCTGGACCTCGGCGTTTCGTATATTAAGGACCGCGAGCTTTTACCGGCCGAGGAATTCTTCATTGAGCTTATTTCAAAGGGCGAAAAAGAGGGCAGCTTATTCAGGTAAAGTATGAGTGTGTGGAGCTGATAATATGGATACTAAGCAATTGGAATATATTATCGCGATTGCAGAAGAAGGCAATATGACAAAGGCTGCCGAGAGAATGTTTATATCACAGCCTGCGTTGAGCCAGCAGCTTCGTAATTTGGAGGAGGAGCTGAAAACCCCTCTTTTTGAACGAAATGGCCGCTCGTTAAAGCCTACAAAAGCCGGGTTGATTTATTTGAATGGCGCGCGTTCAATATTGAACATAAACAATAGCTTGATTAACGATACGCCTTCGAGACAAAGCGACAGGGTTGTCGTCTGCGTTAGTGGCGCGGTGCCTTCGTCCACGATTTGCCGAGCGCTGAACGCACTCCAAAAAATCGTTCCGGACGCGATAACAGAGGTTAAGAAAATGCCGTGCGAAAGGGCGCTGAACGAGCTGCTTAAAGGACACTGCGACATGGTAATTACCGAATTGCTGGAAATCGTACCCGAATGGCCGCTTTCGAATATTCTTATTGAAACCCAGAGGTACTGCCTGGCTCATAAGAAAGGGTTGAGCCTTTCCTATGAAGAGATACCACGGCTTATACTGGCGCCCCAGTCTAACGCCTTAAGAGGCTTGGAGGATTCTATTAGAATCAAGCTTGGAATAAATACGACCTTGCTCTGTGAAGCTTTCGACAAGGCCTTAACTGCGGAAATGATATCCACCGGATATGCGTATGGTTTTTTGCCGGAATCTTTCACTGAAAACTATGACTGCTGCTCCGCCAGAGACTC
Source organism: Clostridiales bacterium (assembly GCA_029267755.1). GTDB lineage: Bacteria > Bacillota > Clostridia > Oscillospirales > Oscillospiraceae > DUPK01. Next base: position 4,437 of record JAJUHS010000097.1, on the reverse strand, counting down.
TCCTTCAGCGGAAATTAATTTCTATGCAGTATATAATCCCGGGATTATGGACTTTAGGGAGATTTATCAATATATAAATTTTTAGGCTCAGGAAAGGCCAATGCCTATTATCTAAGTGGCTATATATCGAATTTGATTATAGTTTTGCATCGGTTTATCATATTTGACTGTTTTTCTTGCGTTCTGTTATATTAAATCTAGATATAATTTGTATCAATTAATCATTTTTTTGAGGAGGACAAAAGATGAAAAAAGCTCTCGCATTTGCTATGGCAATCGCCATGGTAGTAGCACTTGCCGGTTGTGGACAAAAAGCCCCGGCTGCAAATTCTGCCGCGCCTTCAGCTGCGGCCGCTACGCTGCCTAAAACCGCATCTGTCTATGTCGGTGCAAAGGCCGGCGGAGTAAGCGACCTTATGGCGCGCGCTATGACCACTTATCTCCAGTCCAGCGCAAAGGTCAACTTCGCTGTCGTAAACCAAGACGCAGCGACGGCAAACCAGTCCGTACTGGCCGCAGCTAAGGACGGTACAGGACTGTTTGTAAACCATTCCGGCATAATCGTTAACTATCTTTCCGGCGCAATCGATTTTGACCCGCGTGAGAAGCTGACTGTCATTTGCGAATTCGGCGACTTGGGAGACCAGGCTCTTATTGTTCCGAAGAACGCACCCTATAGCGACATGAAGGGCTTTGTGGAGTACTGCAAGGCACATCCCAATGAGGTGTCTGCGGCTATTCAGACGGGCGGTATGTCACAGCTTGTTATGGGCCTTGTATCCAAGGAATGCGGAATTCAGCTCAAATATGTCGAATGCGCTTCCGAAGCCGATAAGCTTACAAACGTTTCCGGCGGATTTATCGGCATTGCAAACTGCTCGCTTTCAAACGCAAAGCAGTACGAGGATTCCGGCATGCTGAAGGTTATCGCTACAGTCGGTTCCTCACCCAACGACAATCCGAGTTATCCCAAGTGGAAATCGGTTGCAAACCAGGGCTACAAGGTAACTATTAACGGCTCAATGTTCCTCTTCGGACCTGCCGGTATGAGCGACAGCCTTTGCAACGCAATAAACACCGCTCTTAAAAACATGGTAAATGATGAAAATGCAAAGAAGACCCTCTCAGGTCTCGGCGGCAGTGTTCAGTGGTACGATCTTGCTACATCCAGAGCTCACTTTAACAAAGCTGTCGATGACTTTAAAGCGATTGCCGACAGCGTAGGAATGACAAAAAAGAAGTAATTAATCCCGCTTAGTTTAAGCTTAGGGACCGCTGATTGACTACGGTTTAATCAGCGGTTCCCTAGATGTTACAACGTTGTTGAGGTGTAAAATGAAAAAAATAACAACAAAGGATTTAATTGCGGGCGGCTTTTTTGTCTTGCTTGGAATTATAATCCTGATTTATTCGCAGCAAATTGTTTTAAAACCGAATCTGACTGAGCCTGGCGGACGTTTGTTCCCCCAAATCACCGGAATCGGAATGATAATCTGCGGCATCGGAGCTGCTTTTTACAGCAGATTTACTTTTAAACCGACAGAGGATCAAGAGCTGTTTCTAAATAAGCAGGAGTTTTTAAAGCTGCTGCTGTTTTTCGGAATACTAATCGTATATTACATCGCTATGAGATATGTTGGCTACCTTATCTCCACGCCAATTGCCTGCTTTGCTCTGATTCAGGTTCTTAAGGGCAAAAAGAAAGCCTCGATAATAGTTTCTGCTATTATTTCCCTGGCAATTACCGCAATTCTTTATTACGCTTTTTACTACGGTTTCTACATTTATTTGCCGACAGGCATTTTGTTTGCATAGGGGGTAGCGCAAATGTCACATTTTCTTCCGGCTCTTGGGGCTTTGCTTGAACCTAAGATCTTTGTACTAATACTAATATGTTCCTTTGCCGGCATAGTGTTCGGCGCCATTCCGGGGCTTTCCGGCGGCATGGGAGTATCACTGCTCCTGCCACTTACCTTCGGTATGGATACGATTACCGGATTTGCTATGATGCTTTCAATGTGGGTCGGCGGCGTTTCGGGCGGCTTTATTTCCGCGACGCTGATCGGAATACCGGGTGCTCCGTCATCAATCGCGACCTGCTATGACGCCTACCCGATGAGCCAAAGAGGAGAAACCTCCCGCGCATTAAGCATAGGCATATTCGGATCGTTTTTTGGTACGGCGGTCAGCATAATCATAGCCGCGATAGTCTGCCCGTATGTTGCCAAGCTTGCGATATCGCTCGGCCCCTGGGAGTACTTCTCGCTCTGCCTTTGTGCCTTGATGCTTGTTTCCTCACTTTCGAGAGGAAATATCTTCAAAGCGCTGCTTTCGGCGCTCTTAGGAATGTTTTTTGCGATGATCGGAACCTCGGTTATGGACGGTGTATTCCGCTTTACTTTCGGCACAACATACCTAAAGGCCGGAGTTGACATGGTTCCTATGATGCTTGGAACCTTTGCCGTCGCGCAGATTGCTATGGATTACGCCAAGGGAAGACAGGAGCTCCCGCAAAGCAACGCCAAGATTAAAGGCGTAGGCCTTAATCTGAAGGATTTTACTCAGAATATAGTCGTAATTATTAAATCCTTCCTTATTGGACTTTGGATAGGCTTCCTTCCCGGCATGGGCTCGGGAATTTCAAATATGATCGCCTATGGCCAGGCAAAATCCGGACATAAGGAGGCAGATCAGTTCGGCAAGGGCCATCCCGGCGGCATCTGGGCTTCCGAGGTTTCCAACAATGCTTCCGTAGGCGGTGCGTTGATTCCGATGATTACGCTGGGCATTCCGGGCGACGGTACCACGGCACTCCTTATGACTGCGCTTATGGTCCACGGTTTGCAGCCCGGACCAATGTTCATAACAAGCCAGCCCAAGCTCGTATATGTCATCTTCGCCTGCGTTCTGCTTTCCGCGATTGTTGTTGTGCTTATGCAGACTCTTGGCATCCGCTGGTTTCCGGCTATGCTGAAGATTCCGTACCATTACCTTTTTGGCGTAATACTTATTATCTGTATTGCGGGCGCTTTTGCCAGCCAGAACAATATCATAACCATTTTTGCGGCCATTGTTTTCGGCGCAATAGGAATTCTGCTTAATTACTTCGACCTGCCAAACGCTCCGATGATACTGACATTTGTCCTTGGCAGCAAGATAGAGGAATATTTCCGCAAGGGAATAAGCTATACGGACAAGGGTATCATGCCCTTTATCACCAGACCGGTTTCCCTTTTATTCCTCGTTTTGGCAGTACTCAGCGTGCTATGGCCTATGGTTAAGCCTTATATAAAGAAAAAACAAAAAGCAGAATAAATAGAAAAAAGGATTGATCTAAATGCCAGAGCTTTCGGAATTCGACAGGCAGGCTGCCGAGCATATTCGCGGTACGAGTGTGTTCAATATTGAGATCTCGCAGGGGTATGAGACCTATAAGAAGGAAACGGACTGCGAAGAAAAGCTAATACCAACGTGCGAGGGAGATGCAAGGGTATATGTTCTTCGTGCAAAGAACCTTAAAAAGCCCGCTCCCGTACATATATATGTACATGGCGGAGGCTTCGTAAAGCTGCACGGAGAACGCGATATTATGTGCTCCGCGAAATATGCCGCGCTTATAGGCGGAATAGTTTTTGATATAGACTACAAGCTCGCACCAGAGTATAAATTCCCCTGCGCTTTCAATGAGATCTACGACATCGTAAAATGGATTTTCAATAACATTGAAGCTATCGGGGGCGATGCGAAAAACGTCACGATGAGCGGCTACAGCGCAGGCGGTAATCTTACTGCGGCAGTGGCAATACGCGCCAACGAAACGGGAGACTTCAGACTGCGTAAGCAAATACTATGCTATCCTCCAACCGACCTTGCTACGGATCCGGGTGACAAGCCGATGCTTGTACTGGAGGAAAATATTCCGCCCGAGCGTTCCCGCATGCTCAACGCCATGTATATTGGCGATTCGGGGAATGCAAAGTCTCCGTATGCTTCTATGGTGTTTGCTCCCGACGAAATGCTTAAGGGGCTGCCCGAAGCCTTGGTGATAGTTGCCGGAAAAGACGCGCTAAAATTTGAGGGTATGGATTATGCCAGACGTCTTTATGAAAACGGTGTAAAGGTAACTATCAAGAACTTTCTTAATTCTCGACATGGCTTTATGATAAACTGCGTTGACGAGTGGGAAGAGGCTCAGCAGCTTGTTATCGATACAATAAACGGCACTATATAATTAAAATCCCCGGCGATTTGGCCAGTATGGCTGCGCCGGGGGAACATTTTAATGGCGGCATATAATAATGATGAAGCAGACTAACACAATTAAAACTTGGAGAGTGCAATATGGATAAGCTGATAATGGAAGTATTTGTGGACATTGATGAAAGAATGCAGCTGAACGGGCCTGCCGGAACGATAAACATGATAACATTTAAAGGT
>JAJUHS010000096.1 GCA_029267755.1 Clostridiales bacterium | reverse complement strand
CCAAAAGCGGATAAAAATTATCAAATACCGTGGCCATATTCCCACATACGCAAAATGCCTACAAAAACACCTTCGACCTGTTCCCTTGCACGGAAAAATTGCCAAACACATACTCGACATCAATCTGATGCTATCGTGCCACGTTGAGACAGTGGTATTGATGACAAATGTAAAAAACAAGTAAGTGCTAGAAAAACGGCTTAAATACAGGGCTTTCAGGTGATTTTCCATCTGCCGAAAATGTGCTTTTTGGCGGCAGAGATACCGGGAAACCCTGTATTTTTATGTGTGCAATTGTTCGTGGAAACACATCTACAGCCTTTCGGGGCGGCTCTCGGCGGGCAGGGTTGTGTAGACGAAAAAGACGGCGGCTGATTGTTTGCGGGAACATGTCTACGGGAACTTTCATAATATTTAATTCAGATGGCAGCTATTTCTATAGTCTGTTTCAAAATATCTGTTAAGACCTCAGGAGAAAACTGCATATTATCTTCCAGCCATCGTATTAACATTCCATTTAATCCTCCAATGCTATAAGACAATGCAAATTCGAGTGTTTTTTGATTGGATTTAATTGTTGGTTTTACAATCTGAAAAATTGATGGAGCTACTTTATTTGCTATGTTGTAAAGAGTATCCAGCAACATATTTTTTTCAGTAATTTTAAAAAATCCATATGTTCCCGACAAAAACTGAAATAAACTGTGGCAACTTCCGGATAGTGCTTTGGTTTGCTTTCCTTTATTTTTTCCATAAAGCTTGTGGTAAGTAAATCCATATATTCGTTAAGTATATCTTCTTTGGTTTTATAAAGGCGATAAAATGTGCGACGTGACAAATCTGCTTCTTTACAAATCTGCGTGATCGTAATTTTTGAATAATCGTCAGTTGCCATAAGCCTAATTAGTGCATTTGTAAGCATTTTCTTTGATTGTAAAGCAATTCTGTAATTCATTTTGTTCATATAAAATCACCCTTTGTCTTGTAAAAATGTCACAAATTATTAAATATGCGGCACAATAGTGTAATCAATTGAAAAGTGCCAATAAGCATAGTATAATGAAAATTGTAAAATGCGTCAAGTGTGACAGATAAGGGAGGATAAACTTAATGGCATATATCAAGGATATAACTGGAATTCAGCAGCTTGATTTTCAGATAAACCGCGTGCTTATATATGGTGATGCCGCAATAGATGTGAAAGAGGTTGTCGAAAAAGCGAGCAATATTAGGAATTTGACACAGTGGTTTGAATTTTGGACTGCACTTGGTGAAAAATATGAGGCTTCCGGTGAATACATGCGTGCGGCTTATGCGTACAGGATGGCCGAATTTTTCCTGAAAGAAGATCATCCACAAAAATATAGCATGTATGAAAAATCCGTCGAGAATTTTCATAAAGCTTTTCGCAAGATGAAGCTGGATTATGAAATTCACGAGATTCCTTACATTGGAAAGGAAATGCACAGCATAATTTTTAAAAATAAAAACGAGAAAGGAACCTTACTTGTTTGCGGCGGCTATGATTCCTTTATTGAAGAATTTGTGCCAGCATTAACACGATTTGCACAAGAGGGCTATACAATTATTCTATTTGAGGGCGATGGACAAGGGAAGACGTTGAAAAACGGGCTTAAATTTATTGCAAACTGGGAACGCCCTACATCGTGTGTACTGGATTATTACGGTATAAAAGAATGCACAATGATTGGCATATCATGGGGCGGGTATCTTGCAGTGAGGGCCGCAGCTTTTGAAAAGCGCGTTAAGGCGGTTGTTGCATACGATGTGCTCGAAAATGGATTTGACTGCATGACGAACATATTTCCGGGAGCATTGAAGCAGCTTGTAAGATATTGCTTTTCTAAAGGTCAAAAGAAATTTATAAACAGATTATTTGGATATGTAAGAAAGAAAAACTTGCTTGCAGACTGGGTAATGATGCAGGGTATGTATATTACCGGAACACATACCCCCTATGATTTTTATAAAGAATTGCAAAAACATAATCTGTCGCAGGATGTATGCGACAGGTTGAACTGCCATGTGCTGTTGCTTGCAGGAGAGAAGGATCATTATGTCCCCACCGACCAATTTTACAAACTAATAAATAAAATAAAATACGCAAAAAGCCTATCCGCAAGGATGTTTACAGAAGCGGAGGGCGGTGAGCAGCATTGCCAAGTAGGAAATCATCAGCTCGCTATAGATGAAATCATTGATTGGATGAATAAAATCAAGGAATAAATGCTGTATGCAGTATATCCAAATGGTTATTATTCAAGCAACGTCTCATGAAATAATCTCCTGATACTATGAAACGTTCTGTAAAGTTAAATGAAAGTTGAGTGCTCGTCAGCCCTTCTTGTATAATGGTTTCAACATAAAATCCAGTAACACCCAAAAGAAGACGAGCCCTCATGGCAAAATCATAGCGGATAAGTTGCCCGAAATGCAACAATAATCATAACTTTTACCGTTACGGTAAAGATCCTGACGGATATCAAAAGTATATTTGCTGGGTGTTTTGAATAGCAGCCAAAGCTTTACGTTACAACTTGCATCTCATTGTAAGAGATGCAATTTCAAAACGCTGTTTCTTGTAAAATTCGGTTTTGATGGAAGCCAGATTGTCCGAATAGCAGCCGAGCATGACACGGGATAGGCCGATGCTTTTTGCATGCTGAGGGGCCATCTTCAGGATTTGCGTTGCGTATCCTTTGCGACGTTTACTCGGCCTGACTGCGTAGCCGATGTGCCCGCCATATTTGGATAAAAATTCGTTGTCAAGATTATGGATGACATCGACAGTCCCGATAATCCGGCCGTCGCTTTTTCTCACGGTGAAAAAGGTGTCTGCAACACCCCAATCTTTCCTTATGGTTTTGGGACTGCTGTTTCTTTCGACGTTTTCAAGCCACTTGTCGTACTCCATCTGATCCAGCAGGGTAATTCCATTTATTACCTGTTCGCCGCAACTGTAAAATTCCCGTTTGAATTCTTCCGCGCTATTCATATGCACCGGTGCCGGCCTGACCAGTTTAAGCTCATCCATTTTTGTTTTCGTGAATGCACAAAATTTGGATATCTGCAAGTAAGTATATCGTAAACGCTGTATTGACTTCAAAACCCGGCGGCTTTAAATTGCGTACACATACCCGGGAAACTAATACCAACGTCATTGACAGCACTCATATAGGCGTACGTAGCGCTATCAAAAACAATATCAAGGTTATCCTGTTATGTATATGCTACCTTCTCTATTGTTTGTAAAAATAAACGCAGACATAAAAAAAGGCCCAGGTGTATTGACTTATTTTCAATGATGTGATATATTTATAACATTAAGTTAGAAATATATCACATTATTGAGGAGGAATACCATATGAAAAATAAACTAGGCTATTTAAGTCTTCTGGCAGTATTGGGCATTTTGGGATTTTTATCGGATAATAAGGGATACCTGGGATTTTTGGGGTTTCTCTATTACATTCGGTATTTCTTTGTTATACCGGACGAATTGTTTAAAGCCAACGTTCAAAAAGCAGCAACGCCCGCATTCTTCACCTGGATTGCATTATCGGCAGTTACAATTGCGCTGAGGACACTGATAAGCGATGACGCGCTGCTGGCAGTTGGCATGGGGATTGGGATGGCCGTGTCCATTTTTATATTCTCCATCATACTGATTGTGTGCGAACTGAGGGAAAGCGGCGACTTATGATAATCAAAACCAAAATCAGGGAATACAGAGCGAAATACAATATGAAGCAGGAAGAACTGGCGGCTTTGGTCGGCGTAAGGCGCGAAACGATCGGCCACCTGGAAAACGGCAGATACAACCCGTCCTTAAAGCTGGCGCTTGACATAGCGAAGGTTTTTCATGCGTCAGTGGAGGACATCTTTGAAGTCACGGAAGAATAACGCGGGGGCGGATATGAACACTACATTACGCTCAAGCATAATGAAGGCGATCGCCCAATGCGGCAACTCGGGGAACACAAGCGAACCCCATGTGCATTTTCAGCTAAACGACGGAAAAAGCTTTTTCGCTTCCGCGGGGCTGCCTGCCAGGTTTAAAAACGTGCTCGCAACGGAAAACGGGAAAACGCATGCTGCGGAATATATCTCAAAAGGTCAGTTTGTGAAAAACATCCAGCCCGGTTTAGATTTCTTGCATAACCGAACGCAGGATTAGGACGCCTTCTCGGATTTCTCTCGGCTCCAAATGCCCAAAGCCAAGCAGGAGCTTGTTTGAATGCCTGCCCTTTTGTATGGCGTGACGCTCTACCGAAGCGATCCGGAGGCCGTTTTCCTTGCATCTTTTTATGAATGCCTCGTCGAATCGCATGGCCTTAAATTCCACTGAGAGATGCAGACCCGCAGCGTCGCCGCAGGCTCGCCACCCGTCCCTGAAAGCCTCCTCCAGCGCGCCGAGCAGCGCGGCTCTGCGTTCGCCGTACAGCTTCCGCATCCGCCTTATATGGCGGTCGAACTTTCTCGTCCGCATGAATTCAGCCAGCACCGCCTGTTCAAAGGGCGGGTTTTGCACATCCGTGTGCATTCTAAGCTCGCGCCATTTGGGCTGAAGTTCTTTCGGCAGGATAACATAGCCTATGCGGATGGCAGGGAACAGGACTTTGCTGAATGTCCCCACATAAACAACCCTTTGCGGGTCCATGGCGTAAAGCGGAGCGACCGGTTCCCCGGCATAGCGGAATTCGCTGTCATAATCATCCTCGACAAGATAGATATTGTTTTCCCTTGCGCGGCGGATCAATTCCGCGCGGCGGCCGGCAGGCAGAATGGGGCCTAAGGGGAACTGGTGGGAAGGTGTGGTGTAAACCGCGCTGACCGAAACCCCGTCAAGGCATTCCACCCTGATCCCTTTTTCATCGACGGGTATCGGTTCCACTTCGTATCCTGCATTCAGGAATGTCTGGAGTATTCCCCTGTTGCAGGGATCTTCAATTGCGATTTTATTCCCGCGGCCTGAGAGCAGGCTGGCGATGATGTGTAGAGCATGGGTCGCGCCGGACGTAATAAAAATGTCCCCGGCATCCACATTTAGCCCCTTGCTCCGGAACAGCCACGACGATATTTCGGCGCGAAGCTCCGGCGTCCCCTGCGGACTTGCATAGCCAAACCGCTCCAAGGGCATTTCTTCAAAGGTTTTGTGCGCGATCTGCTGCAAGAGATACCGCGGGATATGGCGCAAGTCAGGCCATCCCGTCTTGAAATCAATCCTGTACGGGGTTTTATTTTTTTCCTGATAATTTGAAATCCGCTCAGGAGACTTGTCTATGCGCAAGCCCTCGGCAACGCGGGTCGGCGCACCTTGTCGGCTTAAAACAAACCCTTCGGTTATCAGCATGTCATAAGCCTCGCACACGGTATGGCGCGAGACATTGATTTGTTCCGCCAATTCCCTGGTGGAAGGCAGAGCTTCTCCGGCCTTCAGGCTGCCGTCCAGAATAAGGTCTTTCAATGTCTGATATATCTGTCGTTTAATAGGAATTTCACTTCGGCGCTTTAATTCAATACTGTACATTTGCATGCCTCCACTGGACTGGTTAAAATCGTGTTAAACTGGCGCTTTATTCATACCAGTTTGTCAGGTACAATTATATAGCGTATTCGGTAATTATTTCAAGCAGCATAGGGAGAAACATTATGAAGATTTTAAGTCCTCATTCAAGAGGCATGCTTTTTTTGACAGGCGCTTTCGCTTTGGCCGGAACCTCAGTAATATCGGCCAGGTTTGTCGCAGGAAAGCTGGGAACGTTTACAATAACTGCCGTCAGCCTGTTTTTCGCGCTGCTTCTTCTTGTCCCGCTGGCGGGGAGCAGGATTATCGAGTCAATCCGGGGAGCGTCGGCGCGGGATTGGGCCTATCTGTTCCTTCAGGCACTGTTTGGCATTTTCCTGTTCCGCGTGTTCCTGCTGCTCGGCCTGCTCCATACAACCTCAGTGGAGGCAGGCATTCTCACCGGAGCGACACCGGCAATAACCGCCGTTTTTTCCGGACTGCTTTTAAAGGAAAAGATGGGTCCAAGCAAGATAATCGGCATATTAAGCACAGTCGCGGGCGTTCTTTTTATTCAGGGCCTGTTTATGCCCGGAAAATGCTTCATGCCGGAGCACATATTAGGCAATATCCTTGTATTATGCGCCGCGTCGTGCGAATCCATTTTCAACGTTTGCTCCCGCATCGCAGTGGTTAGAGCGCGGCCTGCTGATAAAGCCGCCATGCCGCCGATGGTAAAAACCGTGCTAGTATCTCTTATTGCCATGTCTCTTTGCCTCATTCCGGCCTGCTTTGAACAGCCTGTCGGCTTTCTTGCGAAGCTGGGATTGCAGGGATGGCTCTCGCTTATATGGTATGGAGTGTTCGTCACCGCGCTGGCGTTTCTGTTCTGGTACTCGGGAATCAAACGATGTCCCGCCTCTACTGCCGCTGCCTTTTCAGGCATGATGCCGTTTACGGCGCTGCTGTTGTCGGTTTTGATATTGGGCGAACACGCCGCCATACAGCAATGGTGCGGCGGAATATTGGTCGTTTCCGGCATGGCGCTGATAGGGCGCGAGAGAAACAAATTAAGCGATCAGGAAGCCTTTTAAATTGGGAAAGGATTGGTGAAACAAAATGCTTAGTATTCAAAATGAATTGCCTAAAGCTTCAAGCAAGTGTTTGGTAGGCTTTCTTGTCATGTCGGGCATCAGCAACCTTAATTTCAGCGAAGCGCTGGACAAGGCAAGATGCAAGCTGGAAGAAGAAATCAGAGAGAGGTACGGGCCGATGACCCGCCAGGAATTGAAGCATATTTATCCAATGGGAGCTTATGTCTCCTATTACAAAAAGTTTGGGTACACGTATCATGTGCTTCAGCAATTGGAATCAGTAGCCCATGGCAAAAGCATTCCGAATGTTTCCACGGCAGTTGGAGCGATGTTCATGGCTGAACTGAAAAATATGCTTCTGACCGCCGGACACGATCTGAAAAAAATAAAGCAGCCGCTCATTTTACAAGAGTCATCGGGAGAAGAAAGCTATGCGGGCATTAACGGCAAGCTCGTAAAAACAGTACCCGGAGACATTATGATAATGGACGGGGAGTCGGTTGTTTCCAGCATATTGAAAGGGCCGGACAGCAGGACGCGCATCGGCGAGAAAACGCGTCAGGCTTTGTTTACGGTGTATGCCCCGGCCGGAATAGACGAAAAGGATATCGTCCGGCACTTAAGCGATATTGAATCCAACGTGCGCGTTTTCTCTCCAGATGCCGAAACGCGTGTTAAAGACGTGTATGGTAATTTTTGAGATTTGGTATATCTGTTCATATTGCTCAGTAGGCAATTACAGTCATGACAGTGACAAACAGCAGAAATGATATGGCATTTAGAAAGGCGGAATTAATTTGCATTACAAACCGCAAAAAGTACAACTAGAAATATTGTTGCAAACCAAAAGACAAATTCGGCATGGCAACACCAGCCGGACTTAAATAGAAGCTGAGCGTATGGCGGGTGCTGCCGTGTAGGTTGGAGCTTAAGAGGTTGATATTGTATGGTATGTACTTCATGCAATATCAGGCGGTTCTCTGCCAATATACAT
>JAJUHS010000014.1 GCA_029267755.1 Clostridiales bacterium | reverse complement strand
ATATAGACGTTTGAGTTTGAAAAGTGCTCCGGCAGGCCCTCGTTCTGATTGAAAACCATGTGCAGATAATGGACGTTCTCGTCAAATATAACCTTCTCCACGGCCTTTTCGTTGCCTCTTGAAAGCTTAAATACCTGTTCTACCATTTTTGAACCTCCTATTCGTTTTATTCGTCTTGCTGATATAAATATAATACTGTTCCTATATAAACTCCGTTGCATTTGCAACATAAATCGAGAATTTTTAAAAAACAAGGAGCCTGCCGGGTTTCATTCCGGCAAGCTCCTTTTATGATTTACTCTGTTACCGCGGCTTATTCTGCCGGTGCGACCTCGTATCCGGCCTCCTCGACGGCTTTTTTCAGAATTTCGTCGGGCACTTCCTTTGCTAGCTCGATTATGGCGAATCTGCCCTCAAGATCGACCTCAGCTTCAGTAACACCCTCGACGTTCTTGAGAGCGTTTTGGACGCGCCTTACGCAGTGCATGCAGCTCATGCCGTTTATAAAAAGCTTCCTTTTCATGTTTTTCTTCCTTTCAGATTTTAATATACAGCTATTTTACTTTAAAGCCTTTGAGCCTGAGCGCGTTGGAAACTACGGAAACCGAACTGAATGCCATAGCCGCGCCTGCGAATATCGGACTCAGCATCGGCCCGCCGAGCAGGTAAACCAGGCCCGCCGCGAACGGTATGCCTATTGTATTGTAAATAAACGCCCAGAACAGGTTTTGCCTAATGTTCCTTATCGTTGCGCGGCTGAGCATAATCGCTGTCGGCACCTCGTTTAGATCTCCCTTCATAAGGACAACATCCGCGGATTCCACCGCTACATCCGTACCGGTGCCTATCGCCATCCCAACATCGGCCTGGACAAGCGCCGGCGCGTCGTTTATGCCATCGCCGACCATTGCAACCTTCCTGCCCAAATTCTGAAGCTCCTTTACTTTGCCAGCCTTATCCTGCGGCAAAACATCTGACAGCACATTTTCGATTCCAACTTCCCTTGCTATCGCTTCCGCCGTGTTTTTGTTATCGCCGGTTATCATATAGACCTCGACACCAAGCCGTTTCAGCTTTGCGACGGCCTCGCGGCTTGATTCCTTAACGGTGTCCGCTGCCGCCGTCAGCGCCGAAAGCTGTCCGTTTATCGCGATGTACATAAGCGTCCGTCCGGAGGATGTGAGCTTCTCTGCGTCGTTCCTCGCAAGCGCCGTGTCTATGCCGTTTTCGTCCATAAGCTTTATATTGCCGGCAAGTATTCTTTTTCCCAAAACAACGGCCTCTATTCCGCGTCCGGGAAAAGCCCTGAAGCTTTCGGGTTTTTTCAGCTCAAGGCCTCTCTCTTCCGCGCCCTCGGCAATGGCTCTTGCTATCGGATGCTCAGAACCCTTTTCGGCCGAGGCACTTAAAAAAAGCGCTTCTTCCTCGGATATTCCTCCATAGGTTTTAATATCGGTGAGCCTCGGTTTGCCCTCCGTTATCGTGCCGGTCTTATCCAGAACAACGGTATCGATATTATGCGTGGTTTCAAGCGCCTCACCGCCTTTTATGAGTACGCCGAGTTCCGCGCCCTTGCCGGTTCCGACCATAATCGCCGTCGGCGTCGCAAGTCCGAGAGCGCAGGGGCAGGCAATCACAAGCACCGATACGAATACCGTCAATACAAAATTGAAATCCTTCCCCGCAAGCGCCCAGCCTACGGCGGAAAGCACGGCTATTGCGATAACGACGGGCACGAAGTAGCCGGATACGACATCGGCCAGCTTTGCAATCGGAGCTTTTTTGCCCTGAGCGTCCTCAACGAGCTTGATGATTTTTGAAAGAGCTGTGTCCTCGCCGACGCGGGTGGCCCTAAACTTCACAAACCCCTCGCCGTTTATGCTTCCCCCGGTTACAAAACTGCCTGGGTGCTTTTCCACCGGCAGGCTCTCCCCCGTAAGCATAGACTCGTCCGCAGTCGAAATACCCTCGGTTACCGTTCCGTCCACCGGAAACGCAGAACCGGGGCGGACGATTACGATATCTCCCGCGGAGATCTCGTCGAGCGGCACCTCAAGCTCCATGCCGTTTTTCTCTATCACAGCTGAGGACGGCCGGAGCTGCATCAGCTTTCTTATCGCCTCGGAGGTCTTGCCGCGGCTCACCGCCTCAAGATACTTGCCGAGCATAACGAGCGTAACCACAACCGCCGCCGATTCAAAATACAGCGACCTTACGAATTCATGCCTGCCCGTATATATCATTACGGTAGCAAATATGCTGTACAGAAACGCGCTGCCCGTGCCGACCGCGACGAGAGTATCCATATTTGGTGCGCCCTTAAGGAGTGTTTTGAAGCCCCTTGCATAAAACCGGCTGCCCGCCGTTACTATCGGAACGGTCAAAATGAACTGCACCATTGCGAAAACGAGCGGGAAGCGGTGGTGGTCCATAAAGCCGGGAAGCGGGAGTCCGATCCCGGGAAACATGTGCGACATGGCGATATAAAGCTCAGGAACCGCGAAGATTATCGCCGCTACAAGGCGGTTTTTCATGGAGCGCATTTCCGTTTCGCGCCTCTCGCGCTCAAAATCCCTCGCCCTTTCCCCCTCGATTTCCCGCGGGACATAACCCGCTTTTTCTATCGCGGCCTTTATCTCGGCAAGCTTTACTTCGGACGGATCGTATTCGAACCTGCCCCTTCCGGTTGCGAGGTTCACCTGAGCCGACTTTACTCCCGAAAGCTTATTAACGGCCCTTTCGGCCGCAGCCGAGCAGGCTGCGCAGGACATACCCTCAATCAGAATTTCAGCCGTTTTCGCCCTTTGCTCCTCCAAAAGACCGTAACCCGCGTCCTCAACCGTTTTCTTCAGCTTTCCGAAATCCAGCTTTCCTTCGTCGAACCGAACGCTCAGCTTTTCGGTCGCCAGATTGACGTCGGAGGCTTCGACGCCTTCGAGCTTTGAAACAGCTCTGGCAACATGTGCCGCGCAGGAGGCACATGTCATGCCGGTCACCGTATAGCTTTTTTCTTTCATTTTTCCCCCATAACTATGTTCTGTCTATATACTTTTCCAGAATATATATTATTTCCGCTATCTTTTCTTCCGCGGTACCGTCGTTCACCGCGCTCAGTACGCAGGAATTCATGTGGTCTCTGAGTATTTTCATATTGGCCTTCTTCAGTAGAGATTGCACCGCAAATATCTGCTTTGATATGTCTATGCAGTATCTTTCGTCGTCAATCATCTTAAGAATTCCGTCAATTTGCCCCCTCGCAGTTTTAAGCGTGTTTTTCAGCTCCGCGTCTTCCTTATGACTTGTCATTTTACCGACCCTTCCGTCAAAAGCATCACCCCCCTCCCCCTCTGGGTGGGGTGGTGCTTTAATGGTAGCATACCGTACATTTTTTTGCAAGAAAAAAATGTGCCAAAAAACCCGAAATTAACAATTAATTAACTAATTCAACCCACCGATGATGTAATATAAACCAAATTGTCTAATATTATTAGCTTTTTTCCCCTGTCTCCGCTCCGCTCAGCTTCAAGCCGATAATTTATATTGCATAACGGACGTCTAAGTAGTAATATTACGACAAGCCAAAACCGGATTTTGTCTGTTTTTACAGCTCACATTCAGAATTTAAGAGAGAACTGAAAGGATTGGCGCAAACAATGACAAACGATCTGCAGGAAAAGGAAAAAACGACCGAAACCAAACCTAAGACCGCAAGGGGTTTTTCCAAGCTTCGCTCGATACCCTCGGCGTTCAAAAAAAAGAGTAAGAAAACAAAACGGCTGATCATATTTATCGTGATCGTACTTATTGCTATAGCCGCGTTTTTTATTAACGGTAAACTGCATAAAAAGAATTCCGGCACCACAACCACCTATACCAACGTCAACGTCGAACGCCGGAATATCATCAAAACGCTGAGCGGCAGCGGCACGCTGCAGCCTGCCAACTCCTATACCGTCACCACTCTGAACGAAGGCGAAATACTCGTCTCGGACATAAAGGAGGGCGATGTCGTCAAAAAGGACGACGTCCTGTTCAAAATCGACAGCTCAGATATGCAGACGACTATCGACCGCGCCAAGATCACGCTTTCAAACGCCCAGCGAAACTATCAGGCAAAGCTTGAAGCCATGGACAATCTCAACGTCAAGCCATCCGGCGCCGGCATAGTGACAAGCATCGCGGTCGAGGTCGGCAACGACGTCAAGGCCGGTCAGACGGTGGCGACCGTAGTGGACACTAATAATATGACTGTGGTTCTTCCCTTCCCGTCAGACGATGCCGCAGGCTTTTATATCGGGCAGGCTGCGACGGTTACGATAGACGGCTCCTTTGAACAGCTTTCCGGAACTGTAACCAAAGTCAGCGGCGCCGACACCGTTCTTACCGGCAACATTTTGGTAAGGAACGTTACCATCGAGGTTTCAAACCCCGGTGCCCTTTCCGAAAACCTTTACGCGACCGCGACGGTAGGCGGTGCGGCCTGCTCATCGAGCGGAAAGTTCGCTTATAAAAATAAGGAAACTGTGACTGCCGCCGTGGCCGGAACCGTTACCCGGATCAATGTTTCAGAGGGAGATTGGGTGGCAAAGAAGCAAACCATAATAACTCTCTCAAGCACCTCCATGTCCAACGACCTTCAAAGCGCCCAAAACAGTCTGAGCGATGCGGAACTGACTCTGCAAAACAGCTACAAAAAGATGGATAATTATACGATCAAGTCGCCTATCGACGGCACGATAGTCCAAAAGAATTATAAAAAGGGCGATACCATCCAAACCGGCGCGAAGCTTTGCATAGTCTATGACCTTTCTTACCTGACGATCACGATGTCGGTAGACGAGCTCGATATTACCGACGTCAAGGTAGGGCAGTCCGCAACGATAACCGCGGACGCCGTCGCAGGGAAGGCCTTTAAGGGCACTGTAACGAAGGTCAGCACAGTCGGGACCACCTCTAACGGCGTGACTACATATCCCGTAACCATCAGACTGGACGACTTTGGCAGCCTGATGCCCGGCATGAACGTCAGCTCGAAAATCGTAGTATCCAAGGCCGATAACGTTCTCGCGGTGCCGGTATCCGCCGTTCAGCGCGGAAACCGCGTACTGGTCAAGCAGCCCGGAAGCGAGGCTCAAAGCTCCGACGGCAAGATACCCGCCGGCTTTGCCTACGTCAACATTAAAACAGGAATAAGCGACGGAAGCTTTATCGAGGTCAAGGAGGGGCTTAATGAGGGTGACGTCATTGCTTACGCGAAAGTGACTTTACCCAGCTCCTTAACAACAGCATTCGGACCGCAGCAAGGCGGTGCCCAGCAGCAAGGCGCTCCGCAGGGATCTCAGGGCGGTGCCCCGCAGGGCTCGCAGGGCGGCGCTAGCAGCTCTGGCAGCACTACAACCACGGTGACAAGATGATGGAAGCTTTGATCGAGTTCCGCAACGTTTCGAAGTACTACACCATGGGTGACACCGTGGTTAAGGCTGCGGACGACATATCGTTTAAGATTTACAAGGGTGAATTTGTCGCTATCGTCGGTCAGTCCGGCTCCGGAAAATCCACCTGCATGAATATTATCGGCTGCCTCGACGTGCCGACTTCCGGCGTTTACCTGCTCAACGGACGCAACGTCGGAGAAATGAACAAAAACGAGCTCTCCGAAATACGCAACGCGATGGTCGGTTTTATCTTTCAGCAGTACAACCTGCTGCCGAGGTTCAATATCCTTGAAAACGTAGAAATCCCGCTTATGTATGCCGGCGTTTCCAAATCCGAACGCCGCAGGCGCGCAAGGGAAGCTCTTGAGAACGTTGGGCTCGGCAGCAAAACCAAAAACCTCCCGAACCAGCTTTCGGGAGGCCAGCAGCAGAGAGTATCCATTGCCCGCGCCCTGGTGGGAAAGCCCTCTCTTATACTTGCGGACGAACCGACGGGTGCCCTTGACTCCAAGACCGGAGTTGAGGTAATGGCGCTCTTTCAGAATCTGCACAAGGCCGGACATACCATAGTTCTGATAACCCACAATAACGAAATAGCTGCCGACGCGCAAAGGATCATACGTCTTGAGGACGGCAGAGTCGTATACGACGGGCCGGCGTCGGGAGACACCGCAAGTCATAACGTCTTTTCAAGTGGAAGGAGGAAGGCCGATGAATCCGCTGGAATCCTTTGAGCTTGCCATAAAGAACATACTCGCAAGCAAGCTACGCGCCCTGCTCACAATGCTTGGAATTATTATCGGCGTAACGGCCGTCATACTTATCGTCGGGCTGGGAAACGGCGTAAAGGTATATATGACCGAACAATTCAGCAGCCTCGGCGTCAACACGCTTACCGTAACCGTAACCGGCCGCGGCGCCACTTCCTCCCGAAGACTGACCGTGGACAATATGTATGATATAGTAGCTAAGAATCAGGATTGTCTGGACAAGGTCTCCCCGATAGTCAGAATGACGGGTCCGGTAAAAATCGGAAACGAGACCTCAAGCACCACTTCTGTGTCCGGCGTCAGCGAAGACTATTTTGACATTGTGCAGTACAGCGTTGTAAGCGGACGCGGAATAGAGTATTCGGACATTGCGATGCGGGACTACGTCTGCGTAGTCGGAAGCTATATCGCCAAGGAATGGTTCAGCGGAAATGCGCTTGGACAGACGATAAAGGTCGGTGGCAGCTACCTGACAGTAATCGGAGTTCTTGGCGAGGAAGCGGAAAGCGAGTCTGGCAGTACCGACGATTCGATATTTGTCCCTTACAGCACGGCGATCCGCCTTTCATCGACCGGCACAGTGGCAAACTATACCGTCACAATAAGGGACGTCGCCAAGGCGTCCGAGAGCAAGCAGGTAGTTCAGACCGCGCTTTATGAAATATTTCAGAACGAAAGATATTACAGCGTAAGAAGCATGGGCGAAATGCTGAACACAATGACGAGCATGATAAACATCATTGTCACTGTTCTCTCGATCATCGCAGGTATTTCCCTCGTCGTCGGAGGCATAGGCATTATGAATATAATGCTTGTATCCGTCACGGAACGCACGAAGGAAATCGGAATAAGGAAGGCGCTTGGCGCCAAGGAGCGTTATATCCTGACACAGTTTGTAATCGAGGCGGCCACCACCAGCGCGATTGCGGGAATCATAGGCATTGGGCTGGGGTACGGGCTGTCCGCAATAGCGACAAAAATCATACAGCCGATGCTGGGCGCTAAGCTGACCGTAGCTCCAACCTTTGGCTCCGCACTGATGGCCTTCAGTATCTCGGCTGCCATAGGCATAATATTTGGCTTTTTGCCCGCCAGAAAAGCGGCGGCGCTAAATCCGATCGACGCACTTCGAAACGAATAGGAGTAAACGAAATGAAAAAGTATCTCTCCATGTTCCTTGCATTATGTCTTGCGGTTTCAATGCTCTCGCTGACCTCAGCCTCCGTCGCGGCAGCGGGCTCGGATTCCGTCGCCGAACAGTCCGTCCGTGCAATGGGCATTATCGTCGGAGACGAAAACGGAAATATGAACCTTCAGAGCAGCGTAACGAGAGCCGAATTCGTCAAAATGATGGTGGCTGCTTCCGCATATAAAAACACCATCGGGGAAAGCTCGGGATATTCCCTGTTTAAGGATGTAAAGCAAAACCACTGGGCTGTCGAATACATAAAGCTGGCGGTTAACAAGGGCTGGTTTGTGGGCTACCTCGACGGTACCTTCCGCCCCGAAGGCACCATAACGATTGAGGAGTGCGCCACGGCTCTGCTCCGTCTGCTTGGCTATACCTCCGACGATATAGTCGGTACATACCCCACGGCGCAGCTCTCGAAGTTTTACGCTCTCGACCTCGGCAAAAACATCTCAAGGTCACAGGGTCAGACCCTGACACGAAGCGACTGCGTAACGATTTTTTACAACCTGATGACCGCGACTGCAAAAAGCGGAACTGTTTATGCCAAAACCCTGGGGTATACGATTAACAGCTCCGGCGAGCTTGACTATTCCTCCATTGTGACATCTGAAATGAAAGGCCCGTTCGTGCTATTGAGCGGAGAAAGAATCGAATCCAAGCTTCCCTTTACCTCCTCAAATGTATTGGTCTACAAGAACGGAAGCGCCTCCTCCCTTTCAGCCGCCTCTCCTTACGACGTGTATTACTACAATACAAGTCTTAGAACGGTGTGGCTTTACGACAACAGGGTTATAGGCACCTACACCGCCGCCTCTCCGAACGTCAACGCCCCGACATCCGTTACTGTGGCAGGGGCAAGCTATACGCTTGGAACCTCCGCCGCCGCTTACAAGATGTCGTCGCTCGGCCCCTTCTCCGTCGGAAACAACGTGGCGCTGCTTCTGGGGATGAACGGCACGGTAGTAGATGTAATTCCGGCATCGGATGTTAATTCCTCATATTATGGCGTAGTAATATCGTCTCAAACAAGCAGCTATACCAACAGCGACGGCAGCGCGGTATCCGAAAAGACAATCAAAGTCGCATGCACGGACGGCATCGTGCGTCAGTATCCCGGCTCCCATACCGTCGGCACACTGGTATCCATAACCAGCAGCGCGGGCAAGACATCGATTTCCTCGCTGAGCAGCATTGGAAATCTGAGCGGAACGGTAAACGCGGCGGGCACGGCCCTCGGAAGCCTGAGCTTTGCCGACAACATTGAAATCCTTGACGCGGATTCAAGCGGCAATTACGCAAAGATCTACCCCTCAAGGATAGCGGGAACGTATTTTACGAACTCGAATATCAGCTATTATCTGCTTGACTCAAGAGGCAAGATCAGCAAGCTTATACTGAACAACGCCACCGGAGATATATACAAGTACGGCTTTGTTACTAAGGTTGAAGAAAACCCCTATGGATGGAATATTAACGCCAGCTATACTTATATAATTAACGGAACTGCCGGAAGCCTGAGAACATCCAGTTCGGTTTTGGGGATAAACGTAGGCGGCGCTGTCTTCTACTACAAGGACGGCTCTGTAAGCTCAATTAAGAACCTCGAATATCTCAGCCTCAGCTCCATGAACGAGCAGTATGCCGTAAGCGGCGGCAAAAACTATCTCCTTGCCGAAAACGTTCAGGTTTACCAGAAAATATCAGACTCCTACTACCTTGTCGGCAAAAGCTCCGTTTCCGATACGTCGAAATATACCCTCATAGGCTATTACGATAATTTTGGCTGCAATGCCGGCGGCCGGATCCGCATTATAATAGCTTCCGAAAAAGCAGTTACGGACTGACCCCCCCAATATACATATACAGGGATGATTTAATTGAAGCTTATAAAGAGGCTTGCGATATGTCTGATTGCGGTATCGCTTGTATTTCTGATACCATTTAACCGAATACCTCCCTTACTAACCGAAGCGGAGGCGCAGGTAAAGCACATGGTCTCCCCCAGTCCGGCCGCCCCGTCCCCCAGTCCGGCCAACTCACGAAAAATGCCGGATAACGCAAAAATGGTCAAGTATCCCGAAAACGGCCTGCCCGTTCTTATGTACCATTCGATCAGCACAAATCCGAAGAACAACCTCTGCGTTTCAGAAGAGCAGTTCGACGCCGAAATGGAGTGGCTGTACAGCCAGAACTATTATACGCTGAGCATGGACGAGTTTTGCGAGGCCTTGTCAGACGGCGCTTCTATACCCGAAAAATCCGTTCTGATAACCTTTGACGACGGATATCCCGACAACTACAAGGCGGCCTGGCCGATATTGAAAAAGTACGATTTCGTAGCGACGTTCTTTATCATTACCGGTACAGTTGAAACATCCTCGGGCATGACATGGGAGCAGCTGAAGGAGCTTGTGCAGGGCGGAAATTCCATCGGCAGCCATACAGTTCATCATCACGACCTTTCCACGCTTTCCGAGGCCCAGCAGGAAAAGGAGCTCGGGGATTCGAAAAAGATTCTTGAGGACAATCTCGGAATCAACGTCAAGGCGATATGCTTTCCTTCCGGCAAGTACAATGAAAGTACCTTAAGGATTTTGCCGACCCTGGGTTATAAGGTCGGGGTGACAACAAAGGGCGGAGATGCTCGCCGCTCGGACGGTCAGTTTACACTATGCAGAATCCGCATTTTCGGTGGAATGTCGCTCGCCGGCTTCAAAACAAAATTCCAGTGACAGACAAGAAACCCGTATGAACGCTGAAATTGAGCATTCATACGGGTTTGAGCTTGTCGAAAAAGTGTTTTCGACAAGCTTCTAGGGGGCATCCAATGCCCCCTAGATACGCGGCTTTCGCCGCGATACCCCCGGTCGCGCACGATTTGCGCGGGCTGAGGTATTTTTCCGAGAAGTGAATTCCCGGAAAAATAGATTTATATATCCCTGCGAGGGAGTTTTTTGACAATCTGACCCGTATGAACGCTGAAATTGAGCATTCATACGGGTTTTCATATAGAAGCTTATTCGAATTTAAAAACCGTCTTGTGTCTGAAGTGCTCCCCGGCTTTAAAAATCGGACTTGGAAAGTGTCTGTGTCTCAGCGAATTCGGATAAAACTGAGTTTCGAGGCACAAGCCGCTGAAGCGGCCGTATTGCACTCCGTTTTTGCCGGTTTCCGGCTTCATCTGGTTTCCTGTGTAGAGCTGAACTCCTGGCAAGGTGGTTTTGACAATCATGCTTCTTCCTGAAAACGGCTCAAGCACGACCGCGCAGGTTTTAAGGCTCCCGCTTTCGCCTTTAAGAATAAAATTGTGGTCATACCCCATTCCGAAACGAAGCTGCTCGTCGTCCGCTCCAATATCCCGTCCGATTTTCTTAAACGTCCTGAAATCAAACGGCGTGCCCCCGACAGGCAATATGCGTCCGTCCGTAAGGAGCTCAGAGTTGACCGGCGTATACTCGTCGGCTTCAAGCTTAAGTTCATGCTCCAGAATATCGCCCTTCCCCGCCAGGTTAAAGTAAGCGTGGTTTGTAAGGTTGATTACGGTTTCCTGATCTGATACTGCGTCATATTCTATCGAAAGAGCGTTGTCCGCCGTAAGTCTGTAAACGACATGGCAGTCCAGATTTCCCGGGAAACCCGATTCTCCGTCCGGGCTGAGATAGCTGAACCTCACTGCGGGCTCTCCGCCGGCATCCAATACTTCATAATCCCAAACAACCCTTGAAAAGCTGATCGGGCTGCTGTGAAGGTTGTTGCGGCCCTCATTTGCGAAAAGGCGGTAGGTCTTGCCGTTTATTTCGAACTCCGCATTCTCCATGCGGTTAGCGTGCCTGCCCACGATCGCCCCGTGCGCGGGATTTGAGGGACTCTCATAGCGGTCAAGGGTGTCAAAACCAAGCACAACGTCTGTTTTTGAACCCTTACTATCCGAAATTACAAGCGATTGTATCGCGGCTCCGTATTGGATAACCCCGCAAACCGAACCCGCGCTGTTTGTAATTTTTATGAGATCGACGGTTCTGTTGTCTTCGGTCGTTCCGAATATTTCAACAGCTACGCTCATATTATCTCCCCTGTCCGTAGTAGGCGTTGCTGCCGTGCTTGCGAAGGTAATGCTTGTCGAGCAGCGCCTGATTCATTCTGCCTATCCGCGGATTCAAAACTCTTGCGTTAAGCGCCATCATCGCGCACTCCTCGAGAACAACGGCATTGTGAACGGAATCCCCGGCGTCCCTGCCCCAGGCGAAGGGGCCATGGCTCGCGACCAGCACGCCCGGCATCGCGGCCGGCTCAATGCCCCTGCCGTCGAAGGTTTCTATTATCACTTTGCCGGTGTTAAGCTCGTAATCTGATTTTATCTCATCGTCGGACATTTGGCGGGTACACGGAACGTCGCCGTAGAAATAATCCGCGTGCGTCGTTCCGAGCGCCGGAATGTCCATGCAGGCCTGGGCCCAACTCGTAGCCCAGCGAGAATGTGTATGCACGATTCCGCCGATATCCTTATAGCGCCTGTATAGGGCAAGATGCGTGGCGGTATCGCTGCTCGGTTTGTAATCGCCCTGCTTTACATTTCCGTCCAGATCGAGGACAACCATGCAGCTTTCGTCGAGCTTTTCATAAGGCACACCGCTCGGCTTAATTACCACCAGCCCGCTTTCACGGTCTATTCCGCTGACATTGCCCCATGTAAAAGTGACAAGGTTATAGCGGGGCAGATCAAGATTCGCTTTAAGAACTTCTTTAATCAATTTTTCAATTTTCATATCAATCATATCCTTAATCAATATTTTCCACAGCGGCTCTTTCAATCGCAAGCCCCTGTTTGTATCGCTTGAAAAATGTGTTGAAGCCCTCGGCATCAACGGGATCTGGCTCAACAACCGTACAAGCCTTCCCCGCGAACACGCGGTTATTAAGGAAGCTGGTCAGAGTCTCGTTTTCGTTCTTGTTCTTCATATATGCCGCAAGCAGAGCTATGCCCCAGGCGCCGCCCTCTCCGGCCGTCTCCATAACTGAAATAGGAGTATGCGTGGCTGCGGCGACGATTTTCTGACCGACTCCTTTCGTCTTGAAAAGGCCGCCGTGCCCCTTGATTTCGTCCACCTTGACATTTTCCTGCTCGAACAGGATGTCAAGGCCCGTGCGCAGTGCACCTAGGGCTGTAAACAGGTTCACGCGCATAAAGTTCGCTAGATTAAAACTGCTCTCCGGAGAGCGGACGAATAACGGCCTGCCTTCCTCAAAGTGCGTTATGTGTTCGCCCGAAATGTACCCGTAGGAAAGAAGCCCCCCGCAGTCGGGATCCCCCTTGAGAGCCATGCCGAACAAAGTCTCGTACAGCTTTGTTTTGGAAACCTCCATGCCGAACTCCTTGAGCGCTTCGTCAAACAGCCTTATCCAAGCGTCATAGTCGGAGGAGCCGTTGTTTGAATGGGCCATAGCCACAAGGTCTCCTACAGGAGTTGTAACCAAGTCTATCTCACTATAAGCTCTGGACAGCTCCTTTTCAAGCACTATCATTGCGAAAATAGAGGTTCCTGCTGAAATATTTCCGGTTCGGACGGCTATGCTGTTTGTCGCGACCATTCCCGTACCTGCGTCGCCCTCGGGCGGGCAAAGCGGAATGCCGGATTCCAGATATCCTAGCGGGTCTAGAAGCTTCGCGCCTTCTTTTGTCAGCTCGCCTGCCTTTTCTCCTGCAACCAGCACCTCTGGAAGTATCGACTTCAGCTTCCACGAATAGTTGTACTTTTCCGTAAGCTTTCCGAACTTACCGAGAAGCTTTTCGTGATAATCCTTAACTGCCGAGTCTATCGGGAAAATACCCGAAGCATCTCCGATTCCGATTACCCTGCGCCCGGTCAGCATCCAGTGGACGTAACCCGAAAGGGTGGTCATAAAGTCGATTTCAGGCACATGGCTTTCTCCGTTAAGAATCGCCTGATAAAGGTGCGCAACACACCACCTCTGCGGAATCGGGTAATTAAAAAGCTCCGTAAGCTCTTCAGACGCCCTGCCGGTAATTGTATTGCGCCATGTGCGAAACGGCGTAAGCAGCTTTCCGTTGCGGTCAAAAACCAGATAGCCGTGCATCATCGCGCTGAAGCCTATCGAGCCTGTAGTCCTGACAACCGCTCCGTACTTTGAAAAAACCTGATCGGCCATATCGCGGTAGCTGCCCTGTATGCCCTTCCAGATATCCTCCAGACTGTATGTCCATACCTCATCAACATAACTGTTTTCCCAGGTATAGTCGCCGGTGGCGATTGGGCTGTTATCTTCCCCTATCATTACCGTTTTGATGCGTGTCGAACCAAGCTCTATTCCGATGCTGGTTTTTCCGCTTTCAATCTCCAAGCGAATCCGATCAATTTCATTGCTCATACTTAATTCTCCTTTTCCCGCGAGCTCTTACTTCAGTTTCCAGATAACGTCGTTGTACGCAAGCTCCCTGCGGAAGTCATTGATCGAGGTTTCCTCGCCAATATGAACGAATTCAATGTTCATAATCTCTGCCCAGTCTCGCATTATTTCCGCGTCAAGGCAGTAACTGAGCACAGAGTGATGCGCACCGCCCGCGTAAATCCATGCTTCGGAGGATGTTTCAAGGTCAGGCAGCGGCCTCCAGAGAACCGCCGCAACCGGCAGCTTAGGCATATCGAACTTCTGCTCCTGGCAAACAACATCGTTTACGATCATACGGAATCGGTCGCCCATATCGATAATTGAAACCAGAATCGCCTTGCCGGGCCTTGCCTTGAAAGTCAGGCGTGCCGGCGGCTGACGGTTTCCTATCCCAAGAGGCATAACCTTTATTTTTGGTTTTTCAGACGCTATCGTGGGGCATATTTCAAGCATATGTGCCCCCATATTCATCCCGTTTCCGGGCTCCATGTGGTATGTATAATCCTCCATAAACGATGTACCGCCTGAAAGATCCGCGGCCATAAGCTTCATTATGCGGACGAGAGCCGCAGTCTTCCAGTCGCCCTCGGCTGCGAAGCCGTAGCCCTGACGCATAAGATCCTGCGCGGCAAGGCCGGGCAGTTGCTTAAGGTGCTGCAAATCCTGGAAGTTGGTATGGAATGCTCCGAAAGCCCCTTCATCCATGAAGCGCTTAAGCGCAACCTCAACCCTTGCCTGATAACGGACTGATGCAATGTCCTCCGTCGCCATTTCATAAAGGCTCGCGTATTCTGCCATCTGTAAATCGATTTCCTCGTTTGTGACCTTTTCGACCTCTGCAATGATATCCTCGACGCCGTAATGGTCTATCTGCCAGCCAAACTTTATATGGGCTTCAACCTTATCGCCTTCGGTAACGGCGACTTCGCGCATATTGTCGCTTATTCTGAGAACGCGCAGGCGGCGGCTTTCAAAGGCGCCAACAGCGGCACGCATCCAGGAGGAAATACGCTCTCGGAACCTGCGGTCCTCCCAATGCCCGGCGATCGTCTTATGGTTGAGGCGCATACGGGTGAGTATGTACCCGTGCTCGCGGTCTCCGTGAGCCGACTGGTTAAGGTTCATAAAATCCATATCTATGTCATCCCATGGAATGTCGCGGTTAAATTGCGTATTTATATGCAAAAGCGGCTTTCTAAGAGAATTAAGTCCGCGAATCCACATTTTGGACGGTGAAAATGTATGCATCCATGTAATTATTCCGGCGCAGGAATGGTCGTTATTGGCCGCCTGGATAATATCATAAATTTCGTTTGAATTTCGAACACAGGGTTTGAAAACGATGGTGCATGGTATATCGGCATCGGCGTTAAGCCCTTCCACCATCACCTTCGCATGCTCGTTTACCTGTCTGAGCGTCTCGGCCCCGTAAAGATCCTGGCTCCCGACAACAAGCCAAAACTCATACTGCTTTAAAGTTTTCATTATATCCTCCTGAGTTTAAGTATTTATTTTTATATAGTAAATCAATACATATTTTTCTAATTTTGTAACCAGCTTATATACTAGCATATATTTTGGAAATTGTATATTACTTTTCCGATTTATTTGTTTTTCCTCCAAACTTTTATATAACGTGTAACATGCCGGCTAAAATTAGTTTTCCAATTGAAAAAGGACCGGATCTCCAACAGGATATCCAGTCCTTTTGCTTAATAAACATGAAAAAAAGGTTATTTCTCCGGTTTATGTATAGTCGATTTAGTACAGCTATACAAATTTACAAAGACTTCACTTATACGCATCAAACTGAAATTGAGCACGTTGAATCATACTCAACGGTGCCTCTTTGAATCAGCTTGGAATAGAAATTCTGTAACGGCGTATAATACATATGGTTTTGTAAGGCATGACTTTTTATAAAAAGTAATGCCTTAATTTTTTCGTTTAGAATAACGATTGACAACTCTATCCATTGTTGCTAAAATAATCATAATTTCGATGCGAAAGTGTTATTATTTATTTTAGTTAGTGCGAAAGGGGTCCGTATTATGGGCATCAAAATTGGAATTAATGGGTTCGGCAGAATAGGCCGTCTGGTGTTTCGCGCAGGCATAAACTGCAATGATATCGAATTTGTGGGCATTAACGATCCTGGCATGACTCCGGATTATATGGCATATATGCTTAAATACGATACAATGCATGGCAGATTTGATGGTGAGATCTCTTATACCGATGACAGCTTGACCGTAAACGGCAAAACCGTTAAGGTTTACTCCATAAAGAATCCGGTCGAAATACCTTGGGGAAAGATCAACGCCGAATATGTTATGGACGCGAGCGGTCTTTTCCTGACTCGTGAAAAGGCACAGGGACACATAGACGCCGGCGCTAAGCACGTTATTATGTCGGCTCCGCCAAAAGACGATACTCCCACCTTTGTTATGGGCGTAAATCATACAAAGTATACTTCGGATATGACATTTGTATCCAACGCTTCCTGCACGACCAACGCTCTTGCTCCAATAGCCAAGGTTCTGCATGACAACTTCGGCATAAAGGACGGTCTTATGACAACCGTACACTCCGTCACGGCAACTCAGAAGACAATCGACGGGCCTTCCATGAAGGATTGGCGTGGCGGCCGCTCGGCTTCCGCAAACATCATTCCGTCCTCGACCGGAGCCGCTAAGGCCGTCGGCATGGTAATACCCGAGCTTAAAGGCAAGCTGACCGGCATGTCCATCCGCGTGCCGACCCTTGATGTTTCCGTTGTCGACCTCACCTGCAACCTCGCAAAACCGGCCACTTACGCGGAAATCTGCGCTGCTATGAAAAAGGCCTCAGAGGGCGAGCTTAAAGGTATTCTTGCATATACCGAAGATGCCGTTGTTTCCTCCGATTTCCTCGGTGATACTCATTCCTCTATTTTTGATAAAGAGGCCGGAATTGCCCTTACGGATACATTTGTGAAGGTCATAGCCTGGTATGACAACGAGATTGGCTACTCCAACAGAATGTTGGATCTTGCACGTCATATGTATTCCGTCGACCATAAGTAATAATTGGAAAATTAATCGGTTAATGAGTATAAGGTACATAGCTCAGTCTATGTGCCTTATTCATTTTTTTGCAAAAAATTACCGACTTTTAGGCGGCTCAAAAAGTGAACCGATTTTAGTTTTTGCAATTTTTGAAACAGAAAATTGCAAAAAAACAGTCTTATTTTTGCATTTTTGGTTCAATATTAACGAAGTGCGGTTACAGCCCTGCAAATAATATTGACTTTGTATATTTTATATGTTAGTTTGAAGACAGTTTCGGTTGAGCGAGGAAAACTCCGGATTTCAGGTTTCAGGCAGTGAACTCCTCACTGGGGTTCCCTGCCATTGTTTTAAAAAATAATTTATAGCCAGGAGGAAATATATGATTTCAGAAACGGTAAACGTAATCTTGAACGCCGAAAAACAGGCCGAAGAAAAATTGAAATCTACCCGCAGGGAAGCTGAGCAGATTATTATCAGAGCGAATGAGGATGCTGGGAACTTAATCTCGGCTGCCCGCTCCGAGGCGGAAAATGAAGCCGCGGCTATAAGAAAGAAAAACGAAAATAAAATTAAAACTATCCTCGATACGAACGAAAAGGTATATCAGGAGAACGTATCGGAAATCAAAGCGAAGGCACAGCGGAAAACGGCGCAGGCTGTCGATCTCGTGATTGAGAAGCTTATCTCTTAACAAAATTCAATTTAGAGGGTGATCTTCGAATTGGCCAAGTTAACTATGAAACGGATTCAAATTGCGGCGTTAATGGAAAACCGCAAGGAGATACTCGAATATCTCCAGCGGAAGGGTGCTGTTGAATTTTCCGATGAGGAAGACGATTCTCTCGCGAAAATCAATACCTCCGAAATGATATCCCAATTTGAAAAGTATATAAATACCGCCGTTCAGGCAAAGGGTATTTTGGAAGAGTATGCGCCTCCGAAAAAGTCCCTTCTCTCTTCCCTTAACGACAGGCGGGAACTGACGGAGAACGAATACAGCAAATATTTCTCTCAGCGGGACGAGATTTTGAGATACTGCTACAATCTGGTGGAGTATCATAAGGCAATAGCCGACAGACGGGCCGAGATAGTAAAGGCAAATACTCAGGCCGATATGCTGAGGGTCTGGCTGAATCTTGATATTCCGATGGCCTTTGAGGGCACAAAGCTGACAAGATGTTTTGTCGGTACTCTTCCCGTTCAATACTCAAAGGAAGCGCTGCTCGGAAAAATCTCCGAATTAAATCCCGAGCTCAAGGAGCTGGATATCGAAATCGTAGCAGCATCCAAGGAGCAGACCTGTATCGCTGCGGTCTGCCATAAAGAATCGGCAAACGACGCGCTTGCGGCGCTCCGGGAAATCGGGTTCGCTCAGGCCTCCGAACCGATAAAGCTGGAGCCGAAAGCAAGACTTCTGCAAATTGAGAATGAAATAGCGGGATACAAAAAAGATATCGAGGAAAGCATAAACAACATAAAATCATATTCCGACAAGGCCGATAAGATAGAGTTTCTCATAGATTATCTTACGATGCGAAGGGATAAGTACTGCGCCCTGAACAAAATCGGCCTTACAAAGAGAACTTTTATTCTCAAAGGCTATATCCCGGAAAAGTACGTCTGCGGAATTGTCAGCGAGCTTGAGAAGAAATTCGATATTGCGATAAGCGTTACGGATCCCGAGGAAGACGACGACGTACCGGTACTGCTTGAAAACAACAACTTTGCCTCCCCTGTCGAGTCCATTACCGAGATGTATGCCCTGCCTGCGAAGGGCGATGTGGATCCAAGCCCAATCATGGCGTTTTTTTATTATTTCTTCTTCGGGCTGATGCTCTCTGATGCAGGATACGGCCTCGTAATGGTTATTTTCTCCGCGATTCTGCTCAAGAAGTTCAGGCTAAAGGATTCGATGAAGAAGACTCTGAGAATGTTTTTATACTGCGGAATCTCAACGGTTTTCTGGGGCGCGATGTTTGGCAGCTGGTTTGGCGACATCGTAAGCGTTATAAATGTTCAGTTCCTTCACGGAACAACCGTAAACCTCGCGTTGTGGTTCGATCCTATCAAAGACCCGATGAAGCTTCTTCTCTGGTCCTTCGCATTCGGAATTGTCCATCTGTTCGTGGGGCTCGGCGTTAAGTTCGTGACGCTCTGGAAGGATGGGCATAAGGCAGACGCGATTTTTGACGTCATACCCTCATATCTGCTGATTCTGGGCGCGGCCCCCCTTGCCGCCGGAATACTGATCCCGGTTCCAGCCATACTTGGCTCAATCGGAAAGTATATGGCTCTCGCCGGTGTCTTATTGGTTATTCTTACCTCTTCAAGAAGCTCGAAAAACATATTTGCGAGGTTGGGCGGCGGGCTTTACGGCCTCTACAACATGGCTTCGGGATATCTCGGCGACGTTCTCTCTTACTCGCGACTGCTGGCGCTTGGACTTGCAACAGGCAGTATCGCTGGTGTCATAAACCTTATGGGCTCTATGGTTGGCAATGCCGTGCTTAAGGGTATCGTTCTGACAGTGGTATTCCTTGTTGGCCATCCTTTAAACATAGCGATAAACCTGCTGGGAGCATATGTCCATACAAACAGGCTTCAGTTTGTTGAATTCTTTTCCAAGTTTTATGAGGGTGGGGGCCGTGCCTTTGACCCTTTAAGAGTAAATACAAAATATATACAATTCAAGGAGGAAATTCAAAATGGCTAATTTAGGTTTGGCTCTTGCAATTTTAGGTGCGGTTCTCGCAGCATTCATGGCAGGCATCGGTTCGGCAAAGGGCGTAGGAATCGCCGGTGAAGCTGCCGCAGGCGTAATCAGCGAGGATCCTTCCAAATTCAGCAAGGTGCTTATTCTCCAGCTTCTTCCCGGCACGCAGGGCCTTTACGGTCTGCTTACCGCAGTTTTCGTCTTGAGCCAGATCGGCGTTCTCGGTGGCAAGCCCCTCAACCTGACAGTATGGCAGGGTCTTATGTATCTCGCGGCCTGCATGCCGATCGCTTTCGTCGGTTTGCTTTCGGCTATTTCACAGGGCAAGACGGCCGCGGCCGGCATCGGTATAATCGCCAAGAAGCCCGAGCAGAGCGGTAAAGCCATAACCTTCGCGGCGATGGTTGAGACATACGCTATTCTTGCGCTGCTTATTTCTATCCTTACTGTTGTAAACTTAAAGTAAGGTGTCAAATATGAATGGTTTAGATAATATCATTGCAAAAATCAATAAGGACTGCGAAGCGGAATGCGAAGTAATCCTCGGCAAGGCAAAGGACGAAGCCGGGGCAATACTGGAAAAAGCGAGGAATGAGGCCGACCTTATAAGGAAAGGCATTCTCGACGCCGCTTTGCGGGAAAACGAGAAAGAGATAGAGCTTTTAAATTCAAGAATCGAGCTTGAAAGCAAAAAAAACCTGCTCGCGCTTAAAATCGAGCTTGTAAACGGCATTATCGAAACCGCGCTGAATAAGATCAAAAATCTGCCTGACGAGGAATACTTCAAAGTCATAAAGTCACTCATTTTGAGGCACGCACAGAAGGGCTCGGGTACCCTTTGCTTTTCAAAGAAGGACCTGAACCGTCTCCCGTCGGGCTTTGAGCAGGATGTCAACAAAGCCCTCGGAAACGGTTCTTCGGTAAAGATAAGCGAGGAACCCGCCCGGATAGACGGTGGCTTTCTTCTGGTTTATGACGATATAGATCAGAACTGCTCGTTTGAAGCTCTTCTCTCCTCCTCAGTTGACGAGATCAAGGATAGGCTCTTTGAAATGCTGTTTAAGAGGACGGATATATGAAAGATACGGCTTATACGTTTGCGGTCGCGAAAACAAGGGCTGTCGAAACAAAGCTTCTCAGCTCCTCCGACCTGGAACAGCTTATAGGCGCTTCGGATTACGAAAATGCGGTTAAGGTTTTAAAGGATAAGGGTATAGTCGGAGAAAAGGATGACGTCCAGAACTCGCTTAAAAGTCAGATGAACGAAACCTGGCAGCTCCTTAACGAAATTTCGCCCGAGATTGAGCCTCTTGAGATTTTAATCGTAAAGAACGATTTTCACAATTTAAAGTCTGCTTTGAAGTCGCTGGTTTCCCCAAATAGGTGCGAGGATCACTTTATCGTTCCTTCAATCGTAAAGCCGGAGCTGCTCAAGTCGGCTGTTTGCAATAAAAGGTTTTATGAGCTGCCGGATTTTCTTGAGAATACTGCCGAAAAGGCATATGATGTACTGGTGCGTACGATGGACGGGCAGCTTGCTGACATTCTTGTCGACGCCGCAACCCTCGACAATATTCTGCAGAGGTCTAAAAAGACCGGCAATGTCTACATTATAAAGCTTGCCGAGCTGCTTGCCGTTACGGCTAATATCAAAACGGCTTATAGGGCTGCTCGGGCCGGAAAAGACGAGGCCTTTTTGCACACCGCGCTTTGCGATACAAAGGAGCTAAGCAAGTCGGCTTTGATTCAGGCGGCGAAAAAGGGGCCCGAGGAACTTCTCGCCTACCTTTCTGAAACGAGCTATAAGGATGCGGCTAAAAATATCAGAGCATCCTCTTCGGCTTTTGAAAAGTGGTGCGACGACATTATCATGTGCCATATAGAAAGCGCAAAGTATAAGAGCTTCGGTGTTGAGCCTCTTATCGCGTACTACATTGCAATGGAAACCGAAATCAAAACTTTAAGAATTATTCTCTCCTGCAAGTACAATAATCTTCAGGCGGATATCATAAGGGAAAGGGTGCGTAAGCTGTATGTATAGAGTTGCGGTAATGGGCGACAAGGATAGCATCTACGGTTTTGCGGCCCTGGGCCTCGATATCTACCCCGAATATGACGCGGCGCACGCCGCCGATACCCTAAGGAAGCTGGCTGGCAACAACTATGCAGTGATCTATATCACCGAGGCCCTCGCAAGTGCTATCTCCGAGGAAATCGACAGGTACAAGAGCAAGGAGCTTCCGGCTATCATACTTGTTCCGGGCGTTATCGGTAACACCGGACTTGGTTTAGCGAACGTCAGCAGAACCGTCGAAAAGGCCGTCGGTTCTGATATTTTGAGTCAGAAATGAGGTGCTTAATATGGGCGGTACAATAAAAAAAGTATCGGGACCTCTGGTTGTGGCCGAAGGTATGCGCGATGCGAATATGTTTGACGTTGTACGCGTAAGCAAGCAGCGTTTGATCGGTGAAATAATCGAAATTCACGGGGATAAGGCCTCCATTCAGGTATATGAGGAAACCTCAGGCCTTGGTACCGGCGAGCCTGTCGTATCTACGGGCGAGCCTATGAGCGTTGAGCTCGGCCCGGGACTTATCGGCAGCATCTTCGACGGTATCCAGCGTCCTCTTGACGATATTAAAAAGGCTTCGGGCAACAACCTGACCCGCGGAATTGAGGTTCCTTCTCTGAAAAGGGATCGCAGGTGGGCCTTTAGTCCCGTCGTTTCGGCTGGGGCCGATGTGGTCGAGGGTGACGTTCTGGGTACGGTTCAGGAAACCGAGGTCGTTCTCCATAAAATCATGGTTCCCCCCGGAGTAAACGGAAAAATCAAAAAAATTGAAAAGGGCGAATATACGGTAACCGAAACTGTCGCCGTAATCGGCACGGACAAGGGCGATGTTGAAGTCACGCTGATGCAAAAATGGCCCGTCCGTAAGGGCAGGCCCTATAAGCAGAAGCTTCCTCCCGTCACGCCGCTTGTTACCGGCCAGCGTGTCGTCGACTGTCTATTCCCCATCGCCAAGGGCGGCGTCGCTGCTATCCCCGGCCCTTTCGGAAGCGGCAAAACGGTTACTCAGCACCAGCTTGCGAAATGGGCGGAGGCTGATATCGTCGTCTACATCGGCTGCGGCGAGCGCGGCAACGAGATGACCGACGTTCTGCTCGAGTTCCCCGAGCTTATCGACCCGCATACCGGGAAATCGCTGATGGAACGTACGGTTCTTATCGCGAACACCTCGGATATGCCCGTTGCTGCCCGCGAGGCCTCGATTTATACAGGTATTACTATCGCCGAGTACTTCAGGGATATGGGTTACTCCGTCGCTCTGATGGCCGACTCGACCTCACGTTGGGCCGAGGCGCTTCGTGAAATGTCGGGACGTCTTGAGGAAATGCCCGGTGAGGAGGGCTACCCCGCTTACCTCGGCAGCCGTCTTGCCCAGTTCTACGAAAGAGCCGGACGTGTTATCTCTCTGGGCGCGGACGATCGCGAGGGCGCTCTGTCCGTTATTGGAGCGGTCTCTCCCCCGGGCGGCGATATTTCGGAGCCTGTTTCACAGGCTACTCTCCGTATAGTCAAGGTCTTCTGGGGTCTTGATGCGGCCCTCGCTTACAAGCGCCACTTCCCCGCCATCAACTGGCTTACGAGCTATTCCCTTTATGTAGATCTGCTCAGCAAGTGGTTCAAAGAAAACGTATCCTCCGACTGGATGGAGCTTCGCGCAAGGCTTATGAGACTGCTTCAGGACGAGGCAGAGCTTGAGGAAATCGTAAAGCTCGTAGGTATGGACGCGCTTTCTCCCGACGACAGGCTGAAGATGGAAACCGCGAGGTCAATTCGCGAGGACTTCCTCCACCAGCTTGCCTTCCACGAGGTAGACACCTATACGAGCCTCAACAAGCAGTTGCACATGATCAGGCTGATACTCGCGTTTTACGACATTGCTTCCGAAACTCTGAAAATGGGCGGCGAAATCAACGCGATATCTAAGCTCCCCGTAAGAGAGAGCATAGGCAGATTCAAATATATCGCTGAGGAAAAGGTCGGAGAAGAGTATGACAAAATAATGGCCGACCTGAGCGCCCAGATGAGAGAGTCTATTGTAAAGGAGAATCTCTGATGCCTATTGAATACAGAACAATTGAAGAGGTCGCCGGTCCTCTTATGCTCGTCAGAAGCGTTACAAACGTCGCCTTCAATGAGCTTGGGGAAATCGAGCTTGAAAACGGCGAAAAGCGCCGCTGCAGGGTTCTTGAGGTTAACGGATCGAACGTTCTCGTCCAGCTGTTTGAAAGCTCCGCGGGCATAAATCTTTCCAACAGCAAGATCCGCTTTCTCGGCCACCAGATGGAGCTTGGCGTATCGCCCGACATGCTCGGCCGCGTATTTGACGGCCTCGGCAGACCCATCGATAACGGCCCCGAGATAATCCCCGAAAAGCGCATGGATATAAACGGCCTTCCGATAAACCCTGTTGCGAGAAGCTATCCGCAGGAGTTCATCCAGACCGGCGTTTCGGCGATAGACGGACTTAACACACTTGTCCGCGGTCAAAAGCTCCCGATATTCTCAGCAAGCGGACTTCCCCACGCTAACCTTGCCGCGCAGATCGCAAGACAGGCAAAGGTTCGCGGAACGAGCGAACCCTTCGCCGTCGTGTTCGCCGCCATCGGCATCACCTTCGAGGAAGCAAACTTCTTTATCGACAGCTTCCGTGAAACAGGTGCTATAGACAGAACCGTACTTTTCATCAACCTTGCGAACGACCCCGCTATCGAGCGTATCGCAACTCCCAGAATGGCGCTTACAGCGGCTGAGTATCTTGCCTTTGAGCAGGGTATGCACGTTCTCGTCATACTGACCGATATTACAAACTACGCCGACGCCCTGCGTGAGGTCTCTGCGGCCCGTAAGGAAGTCCCAGGCAGGCGCGGCTACCCCGGTTACATGTATACCGACCTTGCTTCCATCTATGAAAGAGCGGGCAGACAGGTTGGCAAAAACGGCAGTATCACTATGATTCCGATACTTTCGATGCCTGAGGACGACAAGACCCATCCTATCCCCGACCTTACAGGCTACATCACCGAGGGACAGATCATATTGAGCCGTGAGCTTTACAGAAAGGGCGTCACCCCGCCCATCGACGTTCTTCCTTCGCTTTCGCGTCTTAAGGACAAGGGCATAGGCAAGGGCAAAACCAGAGAGGACCATTCGAACACCATGAACCAGCTCTTCTCCGCTTACGCGCGTGGAAAGGATGCCAAGGAGCTTATGGTCATCCTCGGCGAATCCGCCCTTACCGATATCGACAAGCTTTACGCCAAATTCGCTGACGAGTTTGAGAATCAGTACGTTTCCCAGGGCTATGATACAAACCGCAGCATTGAGGAAACTCTGGATCTCGGCTGGCGTCTTCTTAAAATACTTCCCCGTGCGGAGCTCAAGAGAATCAGCGACGAGCTGCTTGAAAAGTACTACGACGAGAAATAACTTACCGAAAGCAGGGTGAATAATGGCACTGACAAATGTAAACCCGACCAGAATGGAGCTCACAAAGCTGAAGAGAAAGCTTGTCACCGCCGTTCGGGGACATAAGCTGCTCAAGGATAAGCGGGACGAGCTGATGCGTCAGTTCTTCATTCTGGTGCGCGAGAACAAAAGCCTGCGCATCGAGGTTGAAGAAGCCATCAAGGAGGCAAACAAGCACATGTCCGTCGCAAGAAGCTCCATGCAGGACGAGGTTATGGACGTCGCCCTGATGATGCCCAAACAGGAGCTGAAGCTCGATATTGAAAACAAAAATATAATGAGCGTCAAGATCCCTGTTTTCAATACGCACTTCAAGACGAATGACAAAAGCGACATTTATTCCTACGGCTACGCCTTCACCTCGAGCGACCTGGACGACGCGGTCAAATCCCTGTCCGATGTCCTGCCACAAATGCTTAGGCTCGCCGAGGTTGAGAAATCCTGCCAGCTCATGGCCGCCGAGATCGAAAAGACCAGGCGTAGGGTTAACGCCCTCGAGCACGTTATGATACCGCGCTATCGGGAAACGATAAAGTATATAACTATGAAGCTCGACGAAAACGAGAGAAGCACCACGACAAGGCTTATGAAGGTCAAGGATATGATGCTCGCTCAGGCTCACGGATACGAAACATTTTAATTAAATGACAGGTGACGGGACTTCCCTCACCTGTCTTTTTGTTCTTCAATCAAATAGAAGTCCAGCTTAACGGAATCAGGGAACCTCTGAGCGCTGCTGATAAATAATCTGTTTATCAAAATGCTCAGGCTTTCGTCATAAATCTCAAACTGTGGACAAGTAGCGAAGTAATAAGCATCTGAAGGCGCTATTTTCCCGGCGAACACATCCGCTGCGTATTCAGGCTTCACCGTACGTATCCCGTCGTTTTGTATGTAGAAGCTCCTCCCATCGTCGAGAGCAACTCCGTAGCGCGCGGATATCTCTGTTCTTCCGGTGGGATGTATGAGCTGGCTGTCAACTCCTCCTGGCAGTACCATACCGCAAAAAGGCAATGCGGCCGGAGCGACCCGGCCTTCCAGAATAGGCACAAGCTGACGGCGTCCGGTTTCAAAATCCTGCCCTATGAATATCGGCCTGCCTACTTTTGCGCTGATTTCAAACGCCTTAATTAATACAGTTCCCAATAATGCCTCCTCCCTACTTTTTTAAACAAGATTCACTATCCGATGCCGGAGGTGCGGTTGCTAGAAGCGATAGGCTCGCCGAGACAAGTGCCAGCGTCCTTGAAATGAAAATTATCTCTTCAGGCGTTTTGCCTTTGGCAATTGCTATCGCGAGAGCGTTAGCGGAAGCAACCAGTTCGCAATTATACATATACGCACCCCCAATTATAGAATATGTATTTTTTTAAAATAGGTTAATAAATTCTATTTGCAAGACTTGTTTTGTTAAAATACCGGCAGGTCTGCGAGAAATTCTCAGACCTGCCGGTATTTATAAAAGCTGAAGTTATACCCGTTTTTCTTAACAGGGCTTATAGAACAATATTATCTGTTTTTCCGGAGAGCTTAAACTTACCTACCTCTGCAAACAGCATAGCCGACTGTCCGGAAAGCTCCTCACTTGCTGCGGCGCTTTCCTCGGCTGTTGCGGTGTTTGTCTGCACAACGTTTGATACCTGCCCAAGACTTATGGTAATCTGCGATATTGCACTTGCCTGAGCTGAAGAAGCGCTGTCGATCTTGCCTATGATTTCCTTTATACGCACTGCTTTAGATGAAACGTTTTCAAGTGCTTTTGCGGTATTTTCAGCCATTTTTGATCCGGCCGAAACTGCCTTTATCGAGTTTTCGATAAGCTCTGTGGTCTGTTTTGCCGCATCGGCGGATTTTGTGGCAAGATTGCGCACCTCGTCGGCAACCACAGCAAAGCCCTTGCCTGCGGCTCCTGCCCTGGCCGCTTCAACGGCCGCGTTCAGCGCCAGTATATTCGTCTGGAACGCAATGTCGTCGATTACCTTAATTATCTTGCTTATTTCCAGAGAAGATCTGTCGATTTCTTTCATGGACACCAGCATTTGCTTCATATATGCGTTGCTCTCCTCCACACTGGCCACTGTCTGTCCGACATATTCCGCCGCCTCTTTGACGTTGGCGGCATTCCCTTGAACTTCCTGAGAAACGTCTGTGATTGATGCGGAAAGTTCCTCGATGGCACTTGCCTGTTCCGTTGTACCCTGTGCCAGTGCCTGTGCCCCGCTTGCTATTTGCTTTGCGCCCATGTCCACCTGACCTGCCGAGCTTGCTATCATGGAAAGTGTTTGATTCAGTGATGACGAGATATGCAGAAGCGCTTCCTTTATCGAAGAAAATTCTCCACGGTAGTCGCGCTGCAATGCGATCCTCATATCCCCGTCCGCCATTTTATTTAACACCTGTGTAATTTCATTTATATAAGAAACGTATTCGTTAAGCCGGACAAGTATTTGATCGGTCGCTTTGCAAAGCTGTCCGATTTCGTCGCGCGTCATTCTCTTTTCTTCGATTTTGATTGCGAGCTCTCCCTGCGCGATGCGCTGGTTGACGCCGGTTATATATTTGATGCTGTCTTTTATATAGCTTACTATCAGGAGAGAAAGAATAAATAATACGACCATAACAGCGGCAATAACCGTAATTGACAGCATTATGCTGCTTTCTACGCCCTTCTGTATTTCTGTGGCTTCTTTATCGGCGTATTCTTCGAGGAGTTCTGTCATCAGATTGATTTTTTCCCTGGCATTGTCAAAATACGCCTGCCTCGAGCTCATATTTCCCGTACCGGTTTCCACATTGTACGCTCCCTGCCATGATGCAAATTCGGCTTGGAACTCCTTATATAGCTGCGAAAGCGTGACTTTTGATTCGGATTTAAACTCTTCATATAGCTGCTTGTTTGCTTTTAGATTATCCATAGCCTGAGTGATACGGTCTTTTACCTGATTAACATTCTCATTGTATGTATCTATCAGCTTTTTCTTTGTTTCGGGGCTTAATGTTGCCGCGCTGAGATATAGCTCTTTTTCCGCTTCAATAGCCTGATAAAAGTCCCTGTCTGCGTTTAGTATCAAAGCCGTACTGACAAAGGTTTCGTCATATAAAGCTTTTTTTGAATCCTTTGCGATACTGTTTGTCCGATAGTAAAAGAATACTACAAGAGCCGCCATCGCAAGGATTGCCGGGAAAACGATAAGCCATAGCTTTTTTGAAACCTTGACGTGCTTCAACATATTAATTCTCCTTCAAATTTTAATGGTAATTGCCACTCAGTAGTATTATCGGCAATATCCGTCGTAAGATTAACTTTTTGTAAGCTTTTTGTGATTATATTTGGGTTTGAATATTGTAGAAGAATGTAAAATGCTTGCAAGAATAATTAATATGGTATATTATATTAATAGTGTACTAATCTGCAACTTTTTTGGAATTTCAAAAGTATTAGGAATAAGGAAGATTTTATTCAAATAGCTGCGGGGCTAAGGGGCTGCTTCAGCAGACATTTGCGCCGTTAATCCCGGCGCATTATGGGAGGAAACTATGAAAAGAATCGCACTTTTATTTGTTCTTGTAACCGCAATTCTCATCGGAGCGGCTATGCCGGCGATGGCCGTTGTAAGCAGCGCGCCGACAGAAAAGGTCCCTTACGGTGACATTGGGGGAACCTGGTTTGAAAAATCCGCAATTTCATACGGCTATGCTGATGTCTTTTCGGACGGCAGCGGGAGCTTTTATCCGGACAGGGAGATAACCCGCATGGAGTTCGCCAGGATGCTGCACAAGGCGCTCGATATCCATATAGAGTACTTTGCAGCTCCAAATATCAAGGATTATTACAGCGACGTCGAAAACAGCGATTCAGGCGCAAGCCAGCTTTATGACCTTGTAACTACCGGAATTATAGACTTTAAAGGCAGCTTTTCACCAAATGGCAAGCTTGACCGCGAGGATATGATCCACATTGTAATGAACGCGCTTAACTATATGACCGGCGGCAATTACGCGGTTATTGACATTATGCCCGCTCCATTCGCGGACGACGACAAAATCTCGGATTCCAAGAAGGCAGAGATTTACAAATCCGTAGTTCTGAAACTTATAAACGGCAGCGACAACAATATGCTTTTGCCTAAAAACGGTGCTACCCGCGCCGAAGCGGTAACGGTCGCCGATAGACTTATAGAGCTTGTCAACAGGCTGACTCATAAGGTCATAGTATCTTCAACGTTCAGGGAAGATAACGGTAGCCTTAATATGTCGCTATCTATAACAAACAAATCCGGCGAAACGGTGAAAATAAATCATACCAGCAGTCAGAAGTTCGACTTTAAGCTTTTCGATCTGGAAGGCAACATCCTGTACACCTGGTCAGCTGATAAGTTTTTCAGCATGGCGCTGACCAGCACCGAAATAAAAAACGGCGAAACGGTCGAGTACTCGATAGTAATAGACAGCGCTGCCTTCGGCCCGCTGAAGAGCAAAATGGCTTATGCCAAGGCATATATTACCGGAACCTCTGAGAATTTCTCCATAATCTCCGAAGGATACAGCTCAAATCGCGTCTGATAATA
This sequence comes from Clostridiales bacterium, assembly GCA_029267755.1. Classification (GTDB taxonomy): domain Bacteria; phylum Bacillota; class Clostridia; order Oscillospirales; family Oscillospiraceae; genus DUPK01. The sequence continues at coordinate 294 of JAJUHS010000014.1, read as the reverse complement.
CGATATTGGCAATATAATATAAATTGCCGGAAGCCGCAAAATAGCGGCTTCCGGCAATTTATATTATGAAGGGAATAGGATAAGTGTAAGCGCCCTTTACCCGCAAGCAGACAGCGGCACTATCACGCTGACGCCGTGTGTGTTTTCGATCGCTACGTCCATTCCGTAGACCTCTCTGATATTGTCCTCGTTCATAACCTCGCGGCCTCCGTATGCAAAAACCCTGCTATCCTTTACGAAAAGAAAGCGGTCGCAGTATCGCAGGGCGAGATTAAGGTCGTGTATGACAATTAT
>JAJUHS010000108.1 GCA_029267755.1 Clostridiales bacterium | reverse complement strand
GCTTCAGGAAATCGGAGTATGGGGCGCCATACTCGGAAAGTCGCTCTACACCGGTGCGCTTGATTTAAAGACAGTGCTTTCAAGGTTCGGGGGTTAAGTGATGGTCAGTAAAAGAATTATACCCTGCCTGGATGTCCGAAACGGCAGGGTGGTCAAGGGCGTAAACTTCGAGGGGATACAGGACATGGCAGACCCCGTCGAGATGGCGCGCTACTACAACGAATCCGGCGCGGATGAGCTGGTTTTTTACGACATCACAGCGAGCTATGAGGGCAGGGCGCTGTTTACGGACATACTCCGAGCCGTCGCCTCCGAAATCTTCATACCGCTCACCGTCGGCGGCGGAATAAACACGGTGGATGATTTCGACAGGGTGCTGAAATGCGGCGCGGATAAGGTCAGCGTCAACAGCGGCGCGATAAAGGATTCCGCGCTAATCGGAGCCGCCGCAAAGCGCTACGGCGACCAGTGCGTGGTTCTGAGCATGGACGTAAAGCGCGTGGACGGTCGTTTTCATGTGTTTGCCAAGGGCGGCAGGGAGGACACGGGAATCGACGCTCTGAGATGGGCGAAAAAGGGCGAGGAGATGGGTGCAGGTGAGATAGTCCTCAACTCGATTGACACCGACGGAGTCAGGGGAGGATTCGACCTGCAGATGCTGCGAGCGATTGGCGAAATAGTCACAATTCCCGTTATCGCGAGCGGCGGTGCCGGCAAGATGGAGGACTTTGCCGAGCTTTTTGAATACGACAGGATAGACGCGGGGCTCGCCGCCGGCATTTTCCATACAAAAAAGGTCAATATCTGGGACTTAAAACGCTATCTGAGCGAGCGAGGAGTAAACGTAAGACTGGAGGAAAAAGCATGAATCTGAAATTTGATGAAAAAGGGCTGATACCAGCGATAGTTCAGGACAGCAAAACCGGAAAGGTCCTGATGATGGCATATATGAACGCGGAAAGCCTTGAAATTACTATGAAGGAAGGCAGAACCTGCTTCTATTCGAGGAGCAGGAAGCAGCTCTGGCGGAAGGGCGAAACCAGCGGCAACGTACAGCATGTCGTCTCTATTAAGGCCGACTGCGACAGCGACTGCCTGCTGATTTTAGTTGATAAGGAGGGCCCGGCTTGCCACACCGGAAACGAAAGCTGCTTTTTCAATACTCTGGCGGAGGGCAAGGAAACCTTCTCGTATCAGGGCCTTTACGACCTTATCAAGGGACGCAAGGATAATCCGCAGGAGGGCAGCTACACAACCTATCTGTTTGAAAAGGGACTTGAAAAGATACTCAAGAAGGTCGGGGAGGAGAGCTGCGAAACGGTTATAGCAGCGATGAAGCAGGATAAGCGCGAGACGGTTTTTGAGCTTGCCGATCTTGCCTACCATGTTATGGTGCTTATGGCCGAGATGGGGATTACTCTCGATGACCTGACCAAAGAGCTTGCCGGACGGCATGTTATAGACAAAAAGGTTAAGCAGGAGACAATGAAGTAAAACAAAAAAGCCACATCCTCTTAAAACGGATGTGGCTTTTGCTATTTCATCTACTATAGACTTATTGCAGTGTTAAGCGCAACCTCCATCATCTGCGTGAAGCTTGTCTGGCGATTTTCGGCGTCGAGCGCTTCGCCGGTTATGACATGGTCGGATATGGTGCAGATGGCGAGCGCGTTTTTGCCGGCTCTTGCGGCGTTCAGATAGAGCCCGGCGGCTTCCATCTCCACGGCGAGAACGCCCATGCGCTTCCACCGGAGTATAGCGTCCTGCCTGTCGTCATAGAAGGTGTCGCTTGAAAGGATGTTGCCGATTTGAGGCTTTATACCGAGCTTTTCAGCCTCCTCATAGGCTATTTTCAAGAGCGCATAGCTCGCTGTGGGCGCAAAGGTTCCGGGCAGCTCAAACTGCGCTGCGTAATTTGAATTTGTGCATGCGCCGAGGCCAAAAACGATATCGCGAAGCTTCAGACTGTCGCTTATCGCGCCCGCCGAGCCGATGCGTATTATGTTGTCTACTCCGTAAAAGTTAAATAGCTCATAGCTATATATACCTATCGAAGGTATGCCCATGCCACTCGCCATAACGGTGACGGAACAGCCCTTGTATGTGCCCGTGTAGCCCTGTATGCCCCTTACGTTGTTGACGAGGACGGGGCTATAAAGATATGTCTCCGCAATGAACTTTGCACGCAGAGGATCGCCCGGCATCAGTACGGTTTTGGCGATTTCGCCCCTTCTCGCCTCGTTATGTGGGGTGGGAGTATTCATATTCAAACGGCCTTCCTTTCATAACCCAAAGACAGTCCGCTGTCCCGTGTTATACATATTATACGCAATAAATATAATGTATAGTTCTTTAGGCATTATACCAAATATGTTATCTGCTGTAAACACAAACGGATAGGGCCCCGCTGTCAGGCGGAGCCCTATCACATAGAAGGACAATTTAAGTCGGAGTATCAAAGTGTGTGTTCTACGCGGGCGATGACCTCATCCTGCATGGGCTTGTTAAGCTGTACGAAGTAGCAGCTGTAGCCGGCAATGCGGACGACGAGATCCCTGTACTGCTTCGGGTTCTCCTGCGCCTTGAGAAGCGTTTCCTTTTCGACGACGTTGAACTGGATATGCTTTCCCCCGTTTACAAGATAGGTGCGTATCATACTCGCAAGCTTTTTAAGGTCATCTTCAGTCTTGAGGGAAGCGGGATGGAACTTCATGTTAAGCAGCGTCGCCTGGAAAGGATCCTGATCGATCTTCATAGCGCTCTGAAGAACCGCAGTGGGTCCGTGGCTGTCGCAGCCGTGCATGGGCGACATGGTTCCGTCGGCGAGGATTTCACCGGCCTTTCGGCCGTCGGGAGTGGCTCCTGTCAGGGCACCGCCTGGCTGGTGGGAAGTGATCGAAATGCCTGTGGGGATATGCACTCCGCCGAGTATGGTTGGTATTGTGTTGACAATGTCGCAGAAGGATTTATAGCACCGTGCGGTAATCTGGTCGACATAGTCGTCATTGTTGCCGAACTTCGGGGCAGTGTAGAATTCCTTCTGCATATCCTCATATCCGACCCAGTCGGCCTCAAGCGCATCGTAGAGCTGCTTGAGGGTGTATTTCTTCTCGTCGAATACAAGCTTTTTGATGGCCGCAAGGGAATCGCCCACGTTAACCATGCCTATTGGGTTTATAACGCAGCCGTTTTCGAAGGGCATCCTGCGGCAGAAGGTGTCGACGCCGGACTCGATTCCCTCGTGCATCAGCGCCGAGCGAAGCGGATCGGGCAAAAGCTCCTGTGTAATTTTCAATTCCACGTTGTTTTTCTCGCCGACAATCTTGAGGCAGTATCTCATCTGCTCTTCAAAGGCGGAGTAGAGGTCATCAAAGCTCTTGAACTGTGTAAATTCGCCGGTCCTTATCCCACACTGCTCGCCGGTTTTTATATCGATTCCATTGTGGCGGAAAATATCGAAAATAAGAGGGATCGTAACCATCGGAACAGGGCCGGTTCTGGATTTGCCCGGGATATTCGCGTCAAGGCAGCCGGTCATGACGTACTCGGCTGCGTCCTCCTTGGAAACTCCGCGAGAGGTGAAGCACTCCATGTACGATTTGTCGCCAACGAAGGCAGGCATTCCGAGTCCCATTCTGACGACCTCGAGCGCTCTTATCATGAGCTTTTCGGGAGTACCCTCCCAAACGCGGAGCGTCAGCGTATGATGAGGAGTTTTTGTAATAGCGGCTGCGTCGAGCATCATGTATGTGATATCGTTCGTTCCGTCGGTGCCGTCGGACTTCTGACCGCCGATTGTAAAGTTATGCCATTTTGCCATACCGGCGTTTTTCTTGCGGTTATTCTTTCCTGATGTACGGTTTAGCTCCATATCCTTAAGACGCAGCAGACAGAGAAGCTCGGTCGCCTCCTCACGGGTAATGCGGCCGGCCTCAAGATCGGCCTTATAGTATGGATACATAAACTGGTCAAAGCGTGTTCCCGGCAGAGTGGTGGACGGGCTCAACATGACGAACTCAAACCAGAAGCACTGCATCGCCTCACGGAAGGTGCGGGCGGGATTCATAGGCACCCAGGCGCAGATTTCGCCGATTTGCTCAAGCTCGGCCTTGCGTTGCGGGTTCTTTTCCTTCCCAGCCATATCAAAGGCAAGCTCGGAATACCTCTTTGCGAGTATCTCCAACGATTCCAAAGCCATAATGACGGCCTTATAATAGCGAAACTTGTCAATCCCGCCGGGTTCAGACAGCGAAAGCCTTCCCATGCACTCCCTTGCCTGAGCTATGAGTCCCCTCGTGCCATGGTGCAGCAGCTTTGTATAGTCAACGGCAAGCAGAACGAGCGATGGGCCGAGGCCGAGGCCGGACTGGCAGTAGCCGCCGCCGACACCCTTGCCTTCCGCCTTGTCCTTCCATGGCGGGAGGATGAGACCGGCTTTAAGAAGGGAGAGAATGTGAGCGTTTTCCGGTTCGTAAAATATGTCGCCCATAAGGCCGATCATTGTTGCCGGATCGTGGCTTTTGTTAAGCTCCTGAAGGTCTATGACGTCCTGAGGATCCATCTCGTAGCCGTCCTCAATGAGGGAATCAATCTCGTCCTGAGTCCAGATGCCGTAATGTGGATCTATTTCAAGGCCCATGGGTTTGGAGGCGCTTATTCCGACGATAAGCTCATCGTCGGCTATCTGAATGGGCATACGGGAAGCGGTAGCGATAAGCATTTTCGCCCGCTGAATCATAACGGGGTCATTTTTAGCTTCCTTGATTACATCAAGCGTTATTCTATACTTCTCAATGCAAATCGGATAAGTATCAATCACTACCCTCTTTTTTATTTTTTCAATTCTTTCATACATTTTCGTTGACGCGTCCTTCCGTTAGCACAAAATCAAACTGTTGTGCTTATAGTGTGAGTATGTTATTATTATCTTACTGATTTTTATTATATTTGATAAAAGCTTTTTGACTATGGTTATAGAATACATAATTTTCTGCAAATTACACAAATCCTTTAATGCGGATCGAATAAAGGGGGCTATATATTTTGATTATTCTGCCTATGCTGCTCACTGTTTTAGGTAAACATATAATTTATTGCTGCAATGACAGCTCGAGGAAGTTTAAGGCTTCCGGTGTTCTTCTTCTCGACACCTCAAAAAGTCTTTTCCCGGGCTATTTATATGTCGCGGAGCCGCGGGACGTCATTACGGCCCTCCAAAGGCCGATGCTCAGCGAAAATCTCGTTTTTTTTACAACCGGAGATATCCCCGGACTTAGGGAGCTTGCTGAAAAGAGCTCCGCCACCGTATGCGTTACCGACTTGAGCCTTGTCGCTTTGCACAATGAATTGTTCAGGTGCCTTGAGATATATAAGGAATGGAGAGACGCACTGGTCGGCAAATCCTCGGGCGGTATTTTCAGCCTGCTCCAGGCTGGCGGCACGCTTGCCGACGCGTCCCTTTACCTGCTTAACATTCAGCATGAGGTTGTAGCCGGAAGCACGAAGCCGGAATACGGCGAATTACTCCGTTATGTAATCGATTACAACCAGACGATAATCAGCGAGGACGTTAAAAAGCTGTTTTCCTTGCTGGATGAACAAGAACCGTTCGCATATACGAAAGGTGAAGAGGGAATAAACCTCTGCGTTTTGCCGGTTCAGGATGGAAACGATACTCTCGGATATCTTTTCGCCGCTTCAAAGCATGAGCTTAACCTTCTCAAGCAGATACTATTCCTTATCTCCATAGAAGTGGCTGAACTGCTGTCCAAGAGCGATTCTTTTAAAAAGGGTCGGATATCGTTTCAGAATCTGGCTCAGGATCTTTTTTCAAAAGAGCAGCCGGAGCATTTGGAGGCGCTTCAGATGCGCATACAGCGCCTGCCGCGCCCGCCGAAAAAGTATATGCGCTGCATAGTTGTAAGGCCGCACAGCAGTTTCCTCTACAATATGAATAAAATAGCCACGGAATTTGAGAGCATTTTCCCGTCGGACAATGTGGGAGTTTTGGAAGATGAGCTCATAATATTGCTGTCGAGCGATTATAGCACATGTCCTCTTTCCTGTGAGCTCTCGGAGCTGGACGACCTGCTCAAAAAATACGAAGCTTACGCGGTGATTTCCAATCCATCCAAAACTGCCAGGGGAATCCGAATAATGTATCTGCAGTGCAAGGGCGTTTTTGACGTTGTTCTTAAAGTAAGATATCAGATTAACGAACGTTACTTCTTTTTTGAGCGCTTTATGCCGTATTATATCGTACATCTATGCGCACATCAGGCTAAGGAAGCGTTCGGCACAGACGATATTGTATTTCTGTCGCACCCGGGTGTTTTGGCGGTCACCCGCTACGACAGGACAAACAACAGCGATCTGCGGGATGTCCTATTCACATATCTGCTCAACCGTTGCAGCATATCAAGGACTGCGCAGGCCCTTTATATGCACAGAAATACCGTTATTTACAAGATCAATAAGATTGAGGAGATTCTTGGCCGTCCCATGGATGACCCATATCTGAGATTCGCGCTGATTTTTTCATGTATGCTTATCAGATATAGGGAAAACTATCAGAACGAGCATGTCCAGCTGGG
>JAJUHS010000105.1 GCA_029267755.1 Clostridiales bacterium | reverse complement strand
CCCTCGGGGATGGCGGCGACGGCCAGCGAAACAGCCACCATGAATGTGTTTAGAAGCGTTGCGCCGGAAAAGTCTCCCGCGCGAAGGACGCCGACGCCGAAAATAATAACGCAGATGCCTATGACGAGATATGTGAGAATCTTGCTAAGCCTTGACAGCTGGATCTGCAGCGGCGTCTGTCCTTCCTTAGCCTGAGCGAGAGCGTCTGCGATCTTGCCCATTTCCGTATCCATGCCGGTGCCGGTGACAAGAGCGGAACCGCGTCCGTATACAACCGTACTGCCCATGTAAACCATATTTTTTCTATCGCCCAGAGGAACGTCGCTTTGCCCCTCAAGGCCGATGGGATCAATATACTTGCTGACGGGAACGCTTTCGCCGGTCAGTGCGGCTTCCTCGATCTTGAGACTTGCGCTCTCAAGAACGCGTCCGTCAGCCGGTATCGCGTCGCCGGCCTCAAGCAGCACGATATCTCCGACCACAAGCTCTTCGCTTTTGATTATGCTTATTTTTCCGTCTCTTAAGACCTTACTCGTCGAAGCAGCCATCTGCTGCAGCGATTCGAGCGCTTTCTCCGCTTTGTTTTCCTGATAGACGCCCAGAACTGAATTTACTATAACGACAAACAAAATGATAAAAACGTCGGCAGGGCTTTCATTGGAAAATGTGGAAGTGACTGCGGAAACGATGGCGGCTGCCAAAAGAATTATGATCATCGGATCGGACAGCTGGGCAAAAAACCTCTTGAGCAGAGAATCCTTTTTTGCTTCGACCAGCTTGTTTCTGCCGTTTTCCGCCAGACGCTTTTCCGCTTCGGCGCTGCTCAGGCCCGAAGCGGTGCTTCTTACCGCAGAAATGACATCCTCAGCTTTTTCACAATAGTACTTCAATATTATCCCCCTTAGCTTAAACAAACATAGTTTTTCCTTTTTGACATCAAAAAAACCCATGGATAGGTGATACCTATCCATGAGTCTGGTCATTTCATTCAAGCCAGACGGCCGAAGCCGCCATGATTGTTGACTTGAAGCGTATGGATACGCCGACTACTCCCCCATAGAGTTCTATTTGAACTTCAGTTTAGCATGTCCTTCTTCTAATGTCAACCCAAAGTTTTCCCTCGGGCAAGCCGCTTTTATAAAATTTGACGCTTTTGGCCTTGCTCGCGCACATTATTTATCAGATTCAAATTTACCTTCCTTATAACATATATCTCGGAATAAGGAAGTGGTAAACATGGATTTGCTGAGTTCGTTCAGAAAAATGCTTAAACAGATGAACTCTTCTTTGCTTAGGTTGGCGTAGAGGTAATTTGTTATAGCAGTTATTGCCACATTCAATTCACATGGATTCATAAAATAAAAATCACCCTTACATTTTATGCTCCGGAGTCTTAAAGAGATGAACGGACGGAAAGCCAAATATTGAATACTGCAAAACAACACGGGCCAGCATCCAGCATATTATGGGTATAGAAGGAGGCTAAGCAGATGCCGAGAAGAAACCCATTCTGCCACATATTTCCTTGGGCGCCCTTTTGCTACCCGCCGCGACCGCCCAAACCTCCGCGGCCTCCATGGGGTCCGCCCGGGCCTCCGGGGCCACCGCCAAGACCGCCGAGGCCGCCCGGACCTCCGGGGCCACCGCCAAGGCCGCGTTAACTCTTATATGAAAGATAAGCCGCAGATTTGCCTGCGGCTTATCTGAGCTTGTCGAAAAAGTGTTTTCGACAAGCTTCTAGGGGGCATCCAATGCCCCCTAGATACGCGGCTTGCGCCGCGGAACCCCCGGTCGCGCACGATTTGCGCGGGCTGAGGTATTTTTCCGAGAAGTGAATTCCCGGAAAAATAGATTTTAATATCCCTGCGAGGGAGTTTTTTGACAGCCTGAGATAAGCCGCAGATTTGCCTGCGGCTTATCTTCGTAAAAAAGTATTTTCGACAAGCTTCCGGGGACATCGACGCCCCCGGATAAGTATTTTGTGTAACCAAATGTCAAATAACCCTGATTGTGCGTATATGTCAAGTAAATAAGGCAAAAGCCGCCGGATAATAATCAGTCCTATGAAGAAGCCGATGGCGCGGGAGAATCCGATGGCGCGGGTGTCGGAGTCGGAGCAGCGCTAGGCGTCGGAGTCGGAGCCGTGCTAGGCGTCGGAGTCGGTTTCGGCGTTGCCGATGGAGTGGGAGTCGGAGAATTCGAGGGAGAGGGCTTCGGCGATGCCGAAGCTGAAGGCACAGGAGTGGCCGAAGGTGTTTCAGACGGAGACGGCAGCGGTGTTTCCTCGGGTTCAACGCTTATATATTTCGGAGTCGGATCGAGAACCTTCTTGCCCGTGCTTGAAACGAGCGTGCCGCTCAAAGCGTTTACTATATCCAAGTCTTTAAGCGCAATGTCCTTTTTATAGGGATTGAGATACTGGTTCACCATTTCAACGACCTTTTTAGCGTCGAGATGCCAGTATGATAATCCCTCGTAGTTCCCTGCAGCGCCGGGAAGGGTAAAGGTTTTTATATCCTCCGACTTCACCGAAAGCAGCTTTTCTCCGAACCAGATAAGGTTGCCGGAGGACAGATCCGTATTCATATACTTCGACAATATATCCGCCAGTTGATTTACCTTTGTAATATTTCCCATCTTGATAAGGTGTCTGAATACGGCCTTCATAAAATCCTGCTGAACCGAGATCCTCTTTATATCGCCCATTGCATACTGGCGATACCTTATAAGCTCCATCGCCTTTTCTCCGTCGAGCGTCTGCAGACCTTCCTCAAGATTGATGTAAAGGTCCTGCGTTGGGTCTTCATAGTACATATCCTCAGGAACATCGAATTCCACGCCTCCCAGAGCGTCGACGATTTCTACAAAGGCCTTCAGATTGACCTCCGCGTAAAAGTCGACATCAAACCCGAGAATACTTTTTAACGCATCCTTCAGTCCTTCTATCCCGTCATAGGCATAAGCAGAGTTTATTTTTTTGACGTCCCATGTTACATTCAATATCGTATCCCTCGGGACGCTCACTATGTTGACCTTTTTGTTGTCGACATCAAATGAGGCAACCATTATCGTATCCGTTCTTGAATCACCTTTATCTGTCCCGCACAGCACAAATGTGAAAAAATTGCTCTTCCTGTTCGAATTGGAATTCACGGATACACTGTTCCCATCGTTGCTTATTTCAGGCGCCTTTATAAAAAAAATATGTAGAACGGCATAAGCCGCCGCGCATGTCAGTATCACTGCGGCGGCGATTATTATAAACAGCCTCAGTCTTTTTTTGTCCTTCTTCGCCTGCTTTTTATATCTGTTGCTTGTATTTCCATATAGCTTCATGGGTTTCGACCTTTCAAAGTCCGAACAACGGTTTAGTAATATTCACCAATTTAATTTGGTGCTTTTAGTATAATATCACTTTTGCTAATCGATTACAACAAACTATTTGACAAAAATGCGTTCCAATTATACTCTTTTATGGCTTCATTTACAACCGTTTGAAGAAGTTTAACATTTTATCCATATTCACGCCAAATTTAGGAAAAAGGATCTTTCCTCCATGAAGTTTTGTCAAATTTCCCCAATCATAATAAAATCTATTGAGAATATCAATTTATTATGTTAGAATCTGTAATTGATTTTATTAAATGAGAGGAAGCAATAAATGAGTAGTTCTGTACAAACATTGATATCCATGATCGTTTATATGGCTTTTATGATCCTTATCGGGCTTTATTTCGCGAAGGTAGCAAATTCTGATTCCGAAAACTTCTTTATCGGCGGCAGAAAGCTTGGCCCCTGGGTTGCCGCTATGAGCGCCGAAGCATCGGACATGAGCGGCTGGCTGCTCATGGGTCTGCCCGGCGTCGCCTACTGGTGCGGCCTTGCGGACGCCATTTGGACCGCGATAGGACTGGCTCTCGGCACATATTTAAACTGGCTCCTGGTTTCAAAAAGGCTTCGCAGATATTCTCTCAAAGCCGGAAACGCCATTACTATTCCTGAATTTTTCAGCAACAGATTTAAGGAAAAGAAAATGGTTCTCAGCACCATCGCCGCGCTCTTCATTCTGGTATTCTTCGCCGTTTATACGGCTAGCTGCTTTGTCACCTGCGGCAAGCTCTTCAATCAGCTGTTCGGCATAAATTATGTCGTTATGATGCTTATCGGCGCCGCTTTCGTGCTGGCCTATACTTTCCTTGGCGGATTTCTAGCAGAGAGCACGACAGACTTCGTGCAAGGCATCGTAATGATTTTCGCTCTGGTCGCCGTCCTTGCGACAGGAATAACAAAAGCCGGCGGAATAGACGCGGTCGTAAAAAACGCAAAGAGCATACCAGGATTTTTTGAATTTTTCGGTATTGCTACGCCTGTCGTCAAGGACGGAGTACAGCAGCTTTCGTCCGCCGGCGCCCCTCTCTTCGGCAAGGCCGGTTCCTATGGCTTCCTTACGATAATATCCACAATGGCCTGGGGGCTAGGATACTTCGGCATGCCCCAGGTTCTGCTCCGGTTTATGGGCATCAGATCCACCAAGGAGCTCACCAAGTCCCGCCGCATAGCGGTAATTTGGGTTCTGATTTCTCTCGCCGCCGCCGTTGCCATCGGAATTGTGGGCCGCGCTCTTTACCCCTCCGCCCTTCTTACCTCCTCGGCCTCCGAGAGCATCTTCATTCTTATATCCTCAACACTTATGAATCCCCTCGTCGCCGGAATTATGATGTCCGGCATTCTCGCCGCGACGATGAGCTCCTCCGACTCTTATCTTCTTATAGCGGCTTCTGCTTTTGCCAGGAACATCTATCAGGGTGTTATCAAAAAGGACGCGACAGACAAGCAGATTATGAGAGTCAGCCGCATTACGCTTCTGGCCGTCGCCTTCATCGGCGTTATTATCGCGCTTGATGAGAACAGCGTTATCTTTAAGGTCGTGAGCTTTGCGTGGGCTGGTTTTGGGGCTACCTTTGGGCCTATTATGCTCTTCTCCCTTTTCTGGAAGCGCACCAACTACGCGGGCGCCATTGCCGGAATGATTGGAGGCGGCGGAATGGTTTTCCTCTGGAAGCTTGCGATCAAACCTATCGGCGGAGTGTTCGGAATATATGAGCTCCTCCCCGCTTTCATATTCTCCTGCATACTTATCTTCGTCGTATCGCTTTTGACACCGAGCCCGTCCAAGGAAATCCTCGACGAGTTTGACGAAGTCAAGGCAATGACGGACTAAAAAAATCTAAGGGAATTTATCACAAAAACGGAGGACGCGAAATCGTATCCTCCGTTTTGTAATGCTACTATAAAGGCTCAAAAATCCTTCTTGTTATAAATTGTGTAGGAGATTGCATATGAAATTACGTTTAAAAGAACAGAGCCAATAAGAAGTACTATTCCTACCGTCACACCATCTTGCGCTTCGCCCGTATATTTCAGTATTTCACCGCTCTTAAAGATTGGGAGCGAACTCAGAAAAAACATTACCATGCAGATAAATAACGAAACGTATCTGGTTCCCTGGGCTCCGAACTTATAGCTCAAAGGCAGTGTAACGGCGTTAAAAAGACTGATTGAAAAAAGCCCTATCATCGCGGCATCAAAGCTCAGCATGGCGATTTTACCGCTCCCGAGCGCGTTACTCAAAAAGGCAAGAAGCGTAAAAGCCACAAAGCATAAGGCAAATATAATAAGCTCCATCACATACTTGCTTAAAACTATATCCTTTCTGCGTATCGGCAGTGTAAGCAGAAGTCTTTCTATCTTATACCGTTCATCCACGACTAGATTTGTGTTCGATATCGCGTAAAAGCAAAAGGTCACGCAAAGCGCAAAAAGCATGTCACCGTTTTGTGAGAAAATATATGCGTAAAACACAAAAATAGCAAAGCCTGTGAGCATGTATCTGACATTTGCGGTGATTTCCTTTTTAATTAAGTACAGCATTTTTAGCACCTCCAGCATAGCAAAGCATAATGTCTTCGATGGTGGGTCTCTCAAAGACAGCCTTTTCTCCAAAAGCCCTGCGCGCCTCAGACCTGTCACTAATCAATCCCTCAAACCCGTATCCGTTTTCTTTCACCCTTACAAATAGCTTTTTTGAGGCTTGATTAAGCATATTGTTTGCTCCCTTGACGATTGCGTGCCTGTCAAGCAAATCGTCCTTTTGCTCGTTTAGCACCAAGCGCCCGTTGTCGATAAGCACAATATAGTCGGCCGTCTTATCCAGATCAGATGTGATATGTGTTGAAAATAAAACTGATTTATTTTCGTCCTGTATAAACCGCCCCAATATTTCTAGCAGCTCTGCCCGAACCAGCGGGTCGAGCCCGGATGTCGGCTCATCCATAATAAGAAGCTCGGCCTTGTGTGAAAGTGCTAGGGCAATTGAGTACTTCATCCGCATACCCTTTGAAAGCTCGGAGATCTTTTGGGTTTCATCCAGCCTGAATTCGTGCATATAATCCCCGTAAACCTTTTCGTCCCAGTTTTTATAAAACGGGGCGATAAGGTTTTTCATCTTTTTAAGAGTCAGATGCTCGTAAAAATGTCCCTCGTCCATTACAACGCCGATACGGTTCTTCAGCTCGACCTCGTACTCGATATTATCCTTTCCCCAAAGCTTAATTTCCCCTGCGTCTCTCCTTATCTGGTTGAGTATAGCCTTAATCGTCGTGGTTTTTCCGGCTCCGTTCGGGCCGATAAAGCCCATTATGCAACCGCCCTCGAGCGAAAAGCT
>JAJUHS010000064.1 GCA_029267755.1 Clostridiales bacterium | reverse complement strand
GCCTTTTGCATTTCATCATTTGAGGGAACAAACCGACAGATGAGGCCGTCCTCAAACACGTTCAGCTTCAGCGTTCTGAGCCTCGATATGAGCGCCGGTACGGCCTCCCCGCTCCAGCCGTAGGAGCCGAAGGCCGAAGCGGGCTTGTCCTTGCAGTTAATCGCGTCGATTCCGCTCAGAAGCTCCCAAACCGGCGGCACCGCATCCTTATTGATCGTCGGGCTTCCGACAAGGAAGGCGGACGATTCGTTGATTTTATGCACAAGCTCGTTCATATCGCATTCGTTGATGTCGAACGCCTCGACGACGGCGGAGTTCAAGACGCTTTTTATGCCGTCCGCAAGCTTGATTGCAAGCTTGCCGGTATTGCCGTAGGCGCTGCAGAAAAAGACAGGGATGTACGGTGCCTTTTCTCCCTCCGGCTTGCTCCACTCGTCGTACTTTTCGACCGCGTAATCAAGGAGCGCTCCCTTTTGGAGCACCGGTCCGTGGCTTGTGCAAACCGTTTCGGCGTGAAGCTCGTTTAATTTTGTAAGGCCATTCCGGACATAAGGCTTAAATGGCCCGAATATCGCGTCAAAGTAACCCCTGAACGCGCCGAAGTAATAATCCATGTACTTTATTCTGGAATCAAACATAGAAGGTTCGCAGAAATGTGCTCCGAGAAAGTCGCATGTAAAGGCGGTCTTTTCGCTTTCAAGCCAGGTAAACATCGAGTCGGGCCAATGCAGGAACGGCGCGTGAACAAATTTTAAAACCCTTCCGCAGCCAATATCGAGTGTCTCGCCGTCCTTGACCGCTTTTAAGCTGATGTCTGTACGGTTTGTGATATGCGGAAGATATATTTTTCCAGCAGGCGTCGTCAAAACCTGTACCTGCGGCGCGATTTCAAAAAGCTTGTCCAGAGATCCTGAATGGTCAGGCTCGTTGTGGTTCATTACCAAATAATCTATTTTGGAAATGTCAATTATGCTTTTGATATTTTCTATATATTCGTCAAAAAACCTTGAATGTACGGTTTCGACCAGGACGTTCTTTTCTCCGGTAATAAGATATGCGTTGTACGAGGTTCCGAACTCTGTCTTCATTACGACGTCAAAAATACGCATGGAAGGGTTGAGCACGCCTACGGAATAAATGCCTTCTCTGATTTTTATTGCTGCCATATAATTCACCCTTTCAAAGTCATAATATTATTTTACCATTTTTTATCGCAAAAATATATATTGAAATAAATTATTTGATTTACAAAGCGGCTTTTCAATAGTAAAATTAATTTGCCCCCGTTACAAAAATATACGAAAGAAGGTAGCGCTATGAGAACCTACACCTGCAAAGTATGCGGCTATGTCTACGACGAAGCCGCCGGAGACCCCGAAAACGGAGTCGCGCCGGGAACACTGTGGGCCGACATCCCCGAGGATTGGACCTGTCCCGTATGCGGCGCTTCCAAGGAAGAGTTTGCGGCTGACTGATTGCCAAAAATTGACGCAGTATATTGCAATAATAAAATATCTGGTTGTTTTCGTCATGAAAAATGGTCTGCCGTTCTATACGCTTGCGGCAGGCCATTTTCTGGCGATTAATATTACCAGTATAAATAAAAAACAAAAAGTGAAAATATATTATGTCCCGCAAAAGCGGGATATGCGGATTGATAATCTTGCTGCAAAAGCAATTTCTTTGAAAGTAATTTGAGGAGGAATTGGCATGAGCGGAAGACACAGTATAATGTCCGACAAATTGAAGGCGGAGATAGCCAAGGAACTTGGTGTTTACGAAACCGTCAAAAACAGAGGCTGGGGCGATGTTTCAGCCAGGGACTGCGGCAATATCGTAAAAAAAGCTATTGAAATGGCGGAGCGCAACGTCGGAAGCGGATAGAACTGCTGATGATTTCAATTCTGCGGATAGGTGTGCCGCAAAACGTTTTTTCAAAAACGCGTCGGGCATGCCCTTTTAGCCAAGAGCAGGCGGCGGTGTTCAGCCGGAACACCGCCGCCTTAAAATTCCATATCCGGTCACCCGGCGTACCCGTCCGGATTGTTTCTCTGCCAGTTCCAGCTGTCTCTGCACATGTCCTCAAGGCTCAGCTCCGCCTTCCATCCGAGCACCCTTTCCGCCTTCGAAGGGTCGGCGTAGTATGCCGGAAGGTCCCCGGCCCGCCGATCTACGAACCTGTATGGAACTTCAACTTGGTTTACCCTCGCGAACGTGGTTGCCATATCTAGCACACTGTATCCCATGCCGGTGCCGAGATTGAAGGCCTCGACCCCGCTATTCTTTGAGCAGTATTCGAGCGCGGCGGCGTGGCCCCTGGCCAGATCCACCACATGGATATAATCGCGCACGCCGGTGCCGTCCTTCGTTGGATAATCGTTGCCGAATATCCGAAGCTCCCTGAGCTTTCCAACCGCCACCTGCGAAATATATGGCATAAGATTGTTCGGAATGTCCCTCGGGTTTTCGCCTATCAGCCCGCTTTGATGGGCTCCTACCGGGTTAAAGTAGCGAAGCAGCACAGCTGAAAAGGATGAGTTTGCGTTTGCGTAATCGGTGATTATCCGCTCTATCATAAGCTTAGTCCAGCCATAGGGATTGACGCAGCCGCCCACCTGCATATCCTCGGTATACGGCAGCTTGTCCGGTGTTCCGTATACCGTAGCCGACGAACTGAAAATCAGCCTGTTCACACCATGCTTTCCCATCGTTTCAAGCAGGGATAATGCGCTGTCAATGTTGTTGCGGTAATATTTTAAAGGAACGGCGACGGATTCGCCGACCGCCTTAAGCCCCGCGAAGTGTATCGCAGCGTCGATTTTGTTCTCGGAAAAAACCCTGTCGAGCGCCGCGCTGTCCGTTGCGTCAGCTTCATAGGACTTAACCTGCTTTCCCGTGATTTTTTCAACGCGCCTTACGGCTTCGGGGCAGCTGTTGGAATAGTTGTCCACAATTACCACGCCGTGTCCGCTGTTTAAAAGCTCAACCGCAGTGTGTGATCCGATATATCCGGCTCCGCCGGTCAGCAGTACGTTCATTTTGTTAGCATTCCTTTCAGCGGCGCATCTAACGGCCGCGCCCGCTTCTTTTGTAATAATCAACAATATCTCCGGACCAGTTTCGGCATGTCCGCAATTCCCCATAGTATGTCAAAACACTCGTTGCCCAAACAAGGTATTGGTTATATTATGAGTGCATCCGGGCGGAATGTCAATAACTTCTATTTTATCGCCGCCGACTTGTATTCAGTGTCGGCTCTTTGAAATATATATTTAGAAGAATACGCCTTTTTTTACGAGATCATCAAAACATGGATTCATTCTGTCTCTGTCGGAAAGGCTAGGTACAAAATCCCCAGCCGGCCACCTGATTCCTACCCTTTCATCGTTCCAAATAAGTCCGGCCTCATCATCGGAGTTATACGGCCTTGTGCATTTATAGACGAAGACCGCTTCTTCAGAAAGCACAAGGAAGCCGTGTGCAAAGCCCTCCGGAATATAAAACTGCCTTTTGTTTTCGCCCGAAAGCGTAATGCCATACCATTTTCCGAAGGTTGCTCCGTTTTTTCTGAGATCGACGGCGACGTCGAAAACCTCGCCCCTGATAACCCGCACCAGCTTCCCCTGCGGCTGCCTTATCTGAAAGTGCAGGCCACGAAGCACGCCCCTCCTGGAAAACGACTCGTTATCCTGAACAAAAGCTGCCGGAGAACCGTCAAGATGCCTTAAGTAGGGCGCGAATTCGGCGTTGAAGGTCTCCATGAAGTAGCCCCTTCCATCGCCGTAAACCGTGGGTTCAATAATATACAGTCCTTTGAGCGGCGTTTCCGTAAAATGAAATTTAGCCATCTATACACCCCGTTTCGATAAGATATCTGTGAAGAGCGTCCCGCCAGTCCGGTAGGCGCCCGAAGCCGTTTTGACTAAGCTTTTCCTTGCTCATTCGGCTGTTGGAGGGTCGCTTTGCTCTTGAGGGGTAATCCGCGCTGCAGACCGGCAAGACCTTGACCGTTTTCCCGGCCTGCTTAAATATCTCGCAGGCAAATTCGTACCATGAACATACGCCCTCGTTTGTCGCATGATAGCGTCCGTACCTCTCGCTGTGCACCATGTCCGCCAGCAGGCGAGCAAGATCGACGGTATAGGTAGGGCTGCCGAACTGGTCGTTAACCACCATTACGCTTTTTTGCGTATCGGCAAGGCTCAGCATCGTTTTAACGAAGTTTTTACCGCCGAGGCCGAAAACCCAGGAAATACGGACAATAAAAAAATTATTCAGATGCTTTTCCACAGCGAGCTCACCCTCGTACTTCGTCAGTCCATAGAAGTTGAGCGGCGCAATATCTTTTGAATCCGGCTCGAAAAAGCAGCCGCCCCGGCCGTTGAAAACATAATCCGTGCTGATGTAAAGCATTTTGCAGCCGAGCTCGGCACAGCATCTTGCAACGTTCTCAGTACCTTTCGCATTTATAAGCCGGCACATCCCGCGGTTATCCTCCGCGGCGTCCACTTCCGTCCATGCCGCGCAGTGTATGACCGCTTCAGGCGCGAAAGCCCTCATAACGTCGCTTACCGCCTCCGCATCCGTAACGTCAAGCTTTACCTTGCCTTCGCCGGGAGCAATATCCGCGCCGACCGGATCATCGCCGCGCCTTTCAAGCGCCTTTATTACGTCGCGGCCAAGCTGTCCGTTTGCGCCCGTTACCAAAATCCTCATCTGTTGCCGTACATCCTTTCGCAGTAGCTCAGGTATTCTCCGGAAATAATTCCCTCAAGCCACTCCCTGTTTTCCAGATACCACCTAACCGTCCTGTGCAACCCATCTTCAAACTCCGTGCGGGGCGTCCATCCAAGCTCTTTTCGCAGCTTTGAGGAATCAATCGCGTAACGAAGGTCGTGCCCCTTTCTGTCCGTTACGAAGCTTATGAGGCTCTCGGGCTTGCCCAGTTCCCTGCAGATGCGGCGCACAATGTCTATATTTTGCATTTCGTTACCGCCGCCGATATTGTAGACCTCGCCCGTACGTCCCTTATGTATGATCAGATCGATCGCCTCGCAGTGATCCCTGACATAAATCCAGTCTCTTACGTTCAGCCCCTGTCTGTAAACCGGAAGAGGTTTGTCGTTTAACGCGTTTGTAATCATAAGCGGAATAAGCTTTTCGGGGAAGTGATAAGGGCCGTAATTATTTCCGCATCGCGATATGGTCGCCGGCAGGCCGTAGGTTCGGTGATAGGCCAGCGCAAGCAGGTCGGCGGCGGCCTTTGAGGCGGAATAAGGAGAAGATGTCCGTATCGGGGTTTCCTCCGTAAACCTCAAATCCGGCCTGTCTAGGGGCAGGTCGCCGTAGACCTCGTCCGTGGACACCTGGTGGAAGCGGCTCGCTCCATACTTAAGGCATGCGTCCATTATCACCTGCGTGCCGAGGATATTCGTCCTCAAAAATACTTCCGGATCCTCGATCGAACGATCCACATGGCTCTCAGCCGCAAAGTTTATTACGATATCCGGCCGTTCGGCCTCAAATATGCCGTAAATGCTTCCGCGGTCGCAGATATTTGCTTTGCAAAACTTAAAGCTCGGGTTTTTAAGCGCAGTATTAAGCGTAGAAAGATTTCCCGCATATGTCAGGCAATCGATGCAGACGATTTTGTAATCCGGGTGTTTTTCGAGCATATGGTAGACGAAGTTGCCTCCTATGAAGCCGGCGCCTCCCGTCACGACAACAGTTTTCATTTTTCTTCTCCTCAATAGTGAATCCTGCCCTCGGCGACCTTCCTGAGATGCCCGCCGTAGGATGATTTTCCGTAGCGCTCGGCGGAGCGCATAAGCTCGTCCCGGCTTATCCAGCCGCTTATATACGCGATTTCCTCCGGCGCGGAAATTATGACGCTCTGGCGCTGCTGTATCATCCGGACAAAGCTTGATGCGTCGCTCAGGCTGTCGAAGGTCCCCGTGTCGAGCCAGGCGTAGCCGCGTCCCAGAAGCTGCACGTCGAGCTTGCCGTTTTGGAGATACATATCGTTGAGGCTCGTAATTTCATATTCGCCTCTTTCGGAGGGTTTCACCTCCTTTGCAAGTGCCGAAACGCCGCTGGGATAGAAATACAGGCCGGTAATGCAATAGTTTGATTTGGGGTTTTTCGGTTTCTCCTCCACCGATATTACCTTGCCGTTTTTATCGAACTCAACTATGCCGAAGCGTTCCGGATCGTTTACATAATAGCCAAAAATCGTGGCCCTCCCCGCGCCGGCGTTTACCGCCGCTCTCCTAAGGGCGGAGGTAAGCCCGTTTCCGTAAAAGATATTATCGCCCAGCACCATCGCGCAGCAGTCGCCGCCGATAAATTCCTCTCCCAGAACAAAGGCCTGAGCCAGTCCGTCCGGCGAGGGTTGATCTATGTACGAAAGCTTTATGCCGAACTTCTTCCCGTCTCCCAGCAGCTCCTCAAAGCGCGGCAGGTCCGTGGGTGTAGATATAACGAGAATATTGCGTATTCCCGAAAGCATCAGCGTAGAAAGCGGATAATAGATCATTGGCTTGTCATATACGGGCAGGAGCTGCTTTGATGTGACCATCGTCAGAGGATACAGGCGTGTTCCAGCGCCGCCTGCCAAAATAATGCCCTTCATGTCCGCTCTCAGCCCCCGTTTTCTCCATCCGAATACTTTGCCGGAATAACATTTTGGCCTATAAGGTCTTCAATATCGCTTAAATACATTTCCGCGTCCTCGCCGAGCATTTCCAGAAGCGACCTGTGCATCGAGTAAGCGTCGTCGAACTCCCTGCCGTTTTTTCTGTATGCAATATTCAAAATACTTTCCACAAAGTCGTATCCGGAATATTTCAGTCCCGCATCCCTGTACATAGCCCAGCCGAAATCGAACAGAATGAGCTTTCCGTCTCGCCGTAGCAGCAGGTTTTCCGGCCTTATATCCCGGTGGTATATACCGTTTTCACGCATATCAGCAAGTATTTTATAAGCCTGAGCAGCAATGTCCTTTTTTTCCTCCCAACTCATTTTGTCCGGTTTAATCGGAACGGCGTCCACAAATTCCGAGATGGTATATGGGCAACGTCCGAATGAGGCTGCCAGCACCCTTGGAAACCAGTCGAATCGCTGATATCTTGCCATCCGGCTCTCCGCTTCCGCAGTGTCGTACACCCCGGAGCAAAACTTTACGAAAACCCGCGTTTCGCCGATAACGCCCAAAAAGTAATTGAAGCCGCTGTGCCAGGCGTAAAACCTGTAAGGGCGCAGCTTCGTGACATCATGTCGGCTTTTTAAAAGCCTTTTTAATTTTCCGAAGTTTAGAAACAGCCAGATAGTATTGCCGGGACAAAAACGGATAAAGCGCCTCAAGCCGTTTGCGAAGCCCGCTCTTCTTTTTTCTTTTTCCATTTTTATGCCTTCTATAAGTAATTATTAAAACAAGCCTTCTTATAAACGGTATATGCGGCATAACAGAAAAAAATTCCGGATTGATAAAAACACTGCCGTCCTCGGGCAATGTGTAGGTATATCCTCGGTCTTGCAGGAATTTGTCCAAAAGCTCCCGAAGCTCTCTTCTTTCCACACCCCCGAAAAAAAACCTCAGGATTTCCCGGTAGTCATCCGCTACATAAGCCTTCTGAACCAGCGCGTGGTAAAGCAGAGAATACTTATAATCCTCATCCTCCGGAGCGAAAGCCCCTGCTTCACCGAGCCTTTGCCGATTGTCCAGCATATGCTTCTCCCATGCGTCCGCATAGTATCCGTCCCCCAGCCGGCGTATGTCGATAAGCTCCTCATTTCCGCCGACTACTGTCTTGAACAGCACCCTTTTATCTCCCGGGAACACCTTCCGCCCCGCGATAATCGTCTCCGCGGCTTTTCCGTCCTCAACAAGCAGATCCGTGTCGCCGTGGGCGCTTTCTTCAGATTTTGAAAAGGCGTAAAAGTTTCGTAGCACCACGAAGCGCGTGCAGCAGTTCAATGTGCGGAAAAGCTCATCCCAGCTTTCCCAGCCGCGGGCGCCGGCAATATCCGAGCGCATCCCGAACGACGTCCCATCGCCATGCCCGCCGATCAGTTCCTCAAGAGACATCCGAAAGAGCGATGCGGCATTCAGCCTTGCCTCCGCTTCGTTGTCGCTCGCGTGAACTCTATGTCCTCCGCCGGCAAGCGTCCGGAGCTCCATCTTGAGGTCGAACATGTTGACGTTTACTTCCCTTTTCCCGGAGCTCGTCTCGCGCAGACCGTATAACGGGCTGTTGTCGCGGACGATATAGACCAAAAAAGGACCCCTGCCGCAGTGGTCGACCTTGTACTGGATGTTCTCGAGCCTATCGCCGTAAAACGCGGCGTAGTTTTCCGCCGCGAAATACGGATCCCAAAAGTATTCGCAGATAAGAACGACATCCAGCCTGCTTTTTATCAGCGCTTCCGCCTCTTCCCGCCGCTTTCTCGCCGCTTCCCACAATATGACTATATGCAATTCACCCATCATTTCGCCCTCTGTCGATTTATTCTTAAAAAATCCAGGATTTTTATCTTCTCGCTTCCAAGAACGCAAGCAAAGCCCCAGACATTTTTAAAAGTGAGCGTAAGGATGCTGCTCCAGACCGCTCCGTTCACCCCGAAGCGACTTACAAGCATCAGATTGCTGATAACGGAAAACACTGCGGAGCAAACTGTTATCCTCTGGTATAGCCTTGCCCTGCCCGTCATAATCAAGAAGTAGGCGCTCGGGCCGGTAATTATCATAATGAACTGTCCGAGCGACAAAAGCCGCGCATATGAAGCGCCGCAGGCAAACTCCGTCCCGAAAACATAGGGAATAAGCCATGCGAAAAGCTGCGCCGCAGCCATATACAGCACGCCAGCCGGAAGCATTATCCTCGTATACCTTACCATGACCCTTTTAAGCCCCTCGCGGTCGTTTCTGAACGACAGCTCCGCGAACTGACAGCCTATTATCGCGTTTACCGTCGTCAGAATTAAGCTGCCTACGGATGTTACCTTGTTCGCGACGCTATACACAGCGACGTCTGAAGCCGTCATCATCGCACCGATAACGAGAGTGTCAAAAACGCTGAGCACAACATTCGATATACTTATTACGGCAAGCGTAAGATTCTCTGCCCAAAATTCCTTTACAAGCTCCCAGTTGTCCCGGCACAGCGCCGCGGTTCTTAGCGGGGAACACAGAGCCACTCCGTGCTCCCGGAAAAGCTTCATGTTCAGAGCGATGATAACGATTACAGAAACGATATATGCAAATATGTTGAAAATCAGAACCGTAGTCACTCCGCGCCCGCGAAATGCAACAAGCAACAGAATAAGCAATGCGTTGACCGCAATATTTGACATTACGATGCTCATATTCGGCTTTTTCAGTGCTTTAAGCAGCTCTGAAACCAGCATGCAGGCCGAGCCGGGTATCACCATTATCGCCGCGATGATAATAGCTCCTCTCATCTCGCCGTTATCAAAAACATATCCCGAAAAAAATCCCGAAAAGGCGGTTATCCCAGCGCATATCAAAACTGAGGCGGAGAGCGTCAGATAAAGGCTGGCTGAAATAAGCATATTTCCCTTTGCGTGTTCACCCTCCCTCGTATAAAACGGCGTCGTCTTATGCACTATCACATAGTTAAGGCCCATAAACGCCGCCGAAACCGCCAAAGCCGAGAAGTTGTAAGCCAGATAATATTCGCCGGAAAACCGCGCCCCGTAAAGCCAGGCAAGCGTAAGGTTCAGCGCGAAGTTAAGCAGAACGCCGCCGCCTCTGACCGCAAGGGAGCAGATAAGTCCTGCTCCGGCAGCGTTTTTTAAACCCTTAATGTTCAAGAGGCTTCACCGCGATTTCTGCGCGTCTTTATCGTCCTTCCGATAAGGCGGCAGAGCAAAACCATCCTGGAAACCAGCACAACTCGAAGCGGCCGCCTGCGCTCCGGGGTATTGTTGCCCTCGTGGATTCTGTGGAAAATAAGAGGTTCGTACAGTACCCTTATCTTTCCAAGCCGCGAGCAGAGGTTGATCGTCCAAACGTCATGGTCGTCGTTAGGAAACGGCAGTATATAATTCTTCATACGGGAGTCAAAAGCCATGCAGCAGCCTAACGTCCCGCCCGTCTTATACCAGACGCGGAGAGGCCTTGTAGGTATCTTTTTGCCGGCGAAAAGCCGCCCTTCGCTATTGCCCGAAAGATATCCGTCGTGGACTATCAGGTCTGCGCCCGACTCTTCGAAAAGCGAAACGACCTTGTTGATTTTATCACCGAACCAAACGTCGTCCTGATCTGCGTAAAATATGTATTTTCCTCTGCATCGCTCGACGGCATTCTGAAAATTTCCCCCTACACCTTTTCGGTCCCCGTTGCGGAATATCCTAATACGACTGTCACGGTCGGCGTAGGCGTTTATGATATCCCAGGTCGAGTCCGCCGAATCGTCGTAGGATATTACGAGTTCATCGTCAGAACCCATCAGGTTAAGAATGGAATCAAGCTGCTCCCGAATAAACCTTTCCCCGTTATAGACCGCCATTGCGACGGAGGCGCGGACATTTTTTTCTCTATCCATGCTTCCGATCCTTTCTGTGTTAAGTGGTTCTTTGGGCTTTACGCCTTGCGCGGATATATTCCCTTCTCTCGTTTCTAAGCTCTGTCTGCGTATGGTTCCCCGCTTCGTCAAAGCAATACAGTATGTACAGCGCCAGGCAATGCAGAAGCACATTTACGGATGCAAACATAACCGGATTGCCGACCGCGACGAACAGATAACCCATCGCCCCTATCGCGACGACACAGCCCTTGCTGTTCGTGCGGCGAGCCTTTTTGATCGCCGTAACCAGCGTCTCGATATAAACATATATCGGTGCGAGCGCCGCTACCCCGTATTTCTGGACAATATCCAGATATGATATTTCGATCGAATAGCCCCTGTAAAACCTGCCCCCGAAGATGTAGGAATAGCCCGCCCCAAGTCCGTTTCCGAATACTTTGAAGCTGTTATATACAAGCCTGAACTGTAAATACCTTTTTTGGTTGCCAATGTCATTTTTGTCGAAGAGCTCGGCAATAGAGCCTCCGCATGTAAAATCATACGCTAGCAGCGCAGCCGCGAGAACCACGAACAGGAAGG
>JAJUHS010000102.1 GCA_029267755.1 Clostridiales bacterium | reverse complement strand
TTTGTCGGCGATTATCAAAATCTCGCTCGGTCCCGCTATCATGTCTATATCCACAATTCCGTAAACGCGGCGCTTTGCGGAAGCTACAAAGCGGTTTCCCGGCCCGACAATCTTATCAACCTTAGGAATGGTTTCCGTTCCATAAGCAAGCGCCGCAATGGCCTGAGCACCGCCGATTTTGTATATCTTATCAACGCCGGCAATCTTGGCTGCGGCCAGAACCTCGGGTTTTATTCTCCCTTCCTTATTCGGCGGCGTTACCATGATTAGCTCCGACACCCCCGCAATCTTCGCGGGAATCGAATTCATCAGAACCGTCGATGGATAGCTCGCCGTGCCGCCCGGAATGTAGAGCCCGGCTTTTTCAATCGACGTAACCTTCTGTCCGAGCATCGCACCGCTTTGAGCTGACATGGAAAAGCCCGGGCGCACCTGCTTCAGGTGGAAGGCGCGGATATTCTCGGCGGCCATTCTGAGAGTTTCGAGGAAATACTCCCCGACCTTGACAACCGCGTCATTTATTTCCTTTTCGGATACGAGCATTTCCTTTAGCTCGCAGCCATCGAACCTGAGAGTGTACTCCCTAAGCGCCGCGTCGCCGCGCATTTCAACGGCCTTCAGTATTTCCCCGACATCCGCGTCCGCCTGTGTGCGCTCGCGTCCGAAAACCTCGCTGTTATATTTTCCGATCTTAATCATAATCGATTATTCCTTTTCGCATTGATTACTGGCTTCTTATGCTATAACCTCTGACAGCCTGTCGCGCAGAGTGCATATCTCCTGACTCTGAAACTGATAGCTGACCTTGTTTGCGATAAGCCTTGCGCTTATCGGCATTATCTCCTCAAGAACAGCCAGGTCGTTCTCCCGAAGCGTGTTGCCCGATTCGACTATGTCCACGATAACGTCCGAGAGCCCGAGCAGAGGCGCGAGCTCTATGCTCCCGTTGAGTTTAATTATGTCAACCTCTCTGCCGATCGATGTATAATACCTTGAAGCTATGTTTGTAAATTTCGAAGCAACCCGCAAAACCTTTGAGCCGTCGTCCGTGAAATCTCTGGGACCCGCGACGCACATTCGGCACCTGCCGAGCTTTAAGTCCAGAAGCTCGTAGACATCCGGCCTATCCTCCTCAAGTATATCCTTGCCTACGATTCCAATGTTCGCGGCGCCGTGCTCGACGTATATGGCGACGTCGCTGGGCTTTACAAGAAAGTATCTGACACCCGCCGATTCGTTTTCGATTACCAGCCTCCGGCCCATGTCGCTTAAGTCTCCGCCGGCGTAACCGACGCTCGCCAGGAGGTCATGCACCTTTTCTCCGAGTCTGCCCTTGGGCAGCGCAATATTAAGCATTTTCCTACCTCCCGCAAAGCTCGTCAAGATATATCGCAAAGCCGATGGCACGGCTTTCCTGCATCATCTTTTTCATCATATTGTCATACTGTCCGCCGGAGAGCACGAAGCGGCTCTTTCCCTCGAGATAACCCGTAAACATAAGGCCGCTGTAATAGTCCTCGTCGCCCCGGATTGAAAAATCAATAAGGATGTTCGGATCGCCCAGTCCCTCGACAGCCTGCCTAAGCTGGGCCGCCGCGCGCTCCATCTCTGAGTTTCGGCAAAGCCTTTCGGCGTCCTTAAGCACATCTGAGGCGGGCCCAGAAAGCATAGATGTTTCCGTAAGAACTGAAATCTGATCGGCTGATAATCCTATTTGCTCCGCCGCCTGTCTAAGGCCATGGGGATTCTTGGACGCTACGCAGTCATATAGGGAGGTGCGGTGCTGCGGAGCTATTCTAAGGCTGCGCATAAGCCCCGAAATGTAGCCGACATGGCTCAGCGCAAAGCGAAACTGCTTTTCCGTAAGCTTCAGGCTCTCGTAAGCAAGCCTCAAAACCTCCAAAATCTCCGTCTTGCCGACATTTCCGATGCACTCAAGGCCCATCTGGCATATCTCGGCAAAATTTCGCCCTGTTGAATTTGGACGGTAGACGTTTTCTATATAATAAAGCTTTTTTAAGCCGCCTCCGGAACCTGCGTTTTTCGCAATACTAAGCGTTACGTCGGGCTTGAGCGCCATAAGCCGACCGTCTAGGTCGTTGAAGGTTATTAGCGTTTCGCTTCGAAGGAAGCTCTGGTTTTCAAGATAAAACCGGTATTCCTCGAATCGGCTCGCATGATATCTGCGGTATCCGCTCTCCTCGAACAGCGCGCGCAGCCGAAGTACGGTCAATTCGTCCGGCGACAAAACGTCCAGTAGATTCTTCATAGTTCCTCCGCCCTCGCTTTATCATGGTAAAGCGGTAATATGATAAACTAAGTTTAACATATATTTTCGAAAAAATCTATTCCTACATTTGCCGTATTTTTTAAAAAAGTGAAGTGCAAATAGGTCAAAATATACAATGAGGTCTTTATTTGCTCGTCATCTGCCCAAAGATTTGTAAAGCTCATTTTTAGCCTGCACTAGGGACTCAATAAAGAAATCCGCCTCTTCAAGCGTGTTGGCAGCCGAAAAGCTGAGTCTGAGCGCTCCGTCGATAACGTCCTCCGGCAAGCCCATCGCCGATAGTACATGACTTCGTCTGCCCTTCCTGCAGGCAGAGCCCTTTGAAACATAAATTTCTCTGGAATCCAGCCAGTTTAAGAGCACCTCGCTCTTATAGCCCGGGAGTGAAATGCTTAGAATATGCGGAGCGCCGCCGCCGATAAAGACCGCTTCCGGAATTTTTGCGGCAAGTTCCGCTATAATATGCTCTCTGATTTCCTGCTTTTTGGTGATGTCCCTATCACGATTCTCCAAGCCCGCCTTTGCCGCCGCGCCGAAGCCCGCGATAAGCGGCACCGACTCCGTCCCCGGGCGCAATCCGGCTTCCTGCCCGCCCCCGAAGGCCCGTGGCGAAAGGCGCAGCCCCTCTCTTACATAAATAGCGCCGACTCCCTTCGGACCGTGAACCTTGTGTGCGCTGAGCGAAACCAAATCGGCGCCGAGCTGCCTGACCGTAAACGGAACCTCAAGAAAGCCCTGGACTGCGTCTGTATGAAGTATCGCCTGCGAGCCTCTACGTTTCAGTATTTTTGCAACGTCTGAGACCGGCATCACCGAACCCATTTCGTTATTGACCAGCATGAGCGATACCAATACCGTATCCTCCCGCAGGGCGTTTTCGACGGCTTCGGCCCTGATACACCCATCTTTGTCGGGCTTTAGATACTCGACCTCGAAGCCCTGTCTTTCGAGCTCGGCCATCGACTTCAAGACTGCATCGTGTTCTATCGCGGTCGTAATCACATGCCTTCCGCGGCGCTTCATAAGTTCCGCCGACGATAGCACCGCAATATTGTCCGCCTCGGTACCGCCGGAGGTAAAGTATACCGTTTCGGGCTTTGCCCCTATCGCCGAGGCAACGCTGCGCCTCGAGTCATTTAATAGCTTCTGTGCCTCACGCCCCAGCTTATGCGCTGAGGAAGGGTTCCCGAAACATTCCGTCATCGCCGAATATGCCGCGTCAGCAGCTTCCTTTGAAACCCTCGTTGTCGCCGCGTTGTCAAAATATACTGTCATAAAAGCCTCCGTAATCGCCGCAATCAGGTTCAAAATACTTTAAGCTTTTTTCGGGACTTGTAAGGCCTGATTGTTTTGTGTATAATTATACAATATTTTTAATGAAATAATTTTATATTATGTCTATATGTATTTCAAGTGGGGTACCGTGAAGTGAAGGTTTCATTCATTACGCTCGGCTGCAAGGTAAATCAGTTTGAAAGCCAGGCCATGGCGGCTCTATTGCAGGAGCGGGGTCATATTATTGCATCGGAGGGCGAGACTGCAGACGCCTATGTTATAAACACCTGCGCGGTGACTGCGGAAAGCTCACGCAAATCGCGCCAGGCCGTTCGCCATGCTTTGTCCGAAAATCCGGATGCGATAACAGCGGTATGCGGCTGCTGGTCGCAGATAAGCCCCGAGGATGCCGAGTCTCTCGGCTCTGACCTGGTTTTCGGAAGTGCGGACAGGCATATGCTTGTTGACGCGCTTGAGCGCTGCTTTGATACGCGCGGTCACATTGTAAATGTGGACGACCCGATGTCACGGAGTCTTTTTGAAGCCTTGCCCGCAGGTTCCGGCATAGGCCGAACACGCGCGATGCTCAAAATCCAGGATGGCTGCCATAACTTCTGCGCCTACTGCATCATACCCTACGCACGCGGCCCGGTACGCAGTCTGCCTCCGGATGACGCCGTTTCCGAGGTTAAGCGCCTTGCCGCAGAGGGTTACAGAGAGCTTGTGATTACGGGTATCGAGATATCCTCCTACGGCTTCGACCTTGACGGCACAAGCCTGATTGACCTTGTCGAGAAGCTTTGCCTTGCCGCGCCCGGGATGCGCATAAGGCTCGGCTCGCTTGAGCCTAGAACAGTCGCCGCGGATTTCTGCAAACGCCTCTCAAGGCTTCCCAACCTCTGCCCCCATTTTCATTTGTCCCTCCAGAGCGGCTCGGATGCCACGCTGAAGCGAATGGGCCGCAGGTACACTACGCAGGAGTTCTTTGCGGGAACAGAGTTGCTTCGAAGCTATTTTCCGAACTGCGGAATCACTACCGACATTATTGTCGGCTTCCCCGGTGAAACGGAAGATGAGTTTGAGGAAACGCTTAGCTTTATACGGAAATGCGCTTTTTCGGCAATGCATGTTTTTCCCTATTCGAAACGCCCCGGAACCGAAGCTTCGAAGATGCCGGAGCAGCTTACAAATAATACCAAAAAGGATCGGGCGAAGCGGGCCGCCGAATTGGGGCGTGAGCTAAGGCGCAGCTTTTTGAATGCTCAGGTCGGCACTGTGCAGGATGTTCTTTTTGAGACCTGCATTGACGGCATTTGGAGCGGCCTGACCGGAAATTACTGCGAGGTTAGCGTACACGGGGGCGCTGCAAAAAACGAGGTGTCCGAAGTCAGAATAACCGGAGTCGGCAGAAATTGCCTGGAAGGCGAAATTCTTGGAGCGCATTAAGAAAAAGCTGCATATTAGGAGGCTGGCATGTTATGCTCCCCCAATTTTTGAAATTATGAACAAAAAATCCTGCATTTTATTTGTGCATTTATTCTCCCTCATCGTTTTTCTAACTGTTGACAGCGCTTTTTCAGAGTATTATAATGAAAGCTAAATCGATATTCTTTTATTTATATTTAATGGAGGTCTTATCTATGACAAATGACAGAATTTACAACTTCTCCGCCGGTCCTTCCATGCTTCCGCTCGAAGTGCTTCAGAAAGCCGGTTCCGAAATTACGAACTATAACGGCTCAGGAATGTCGGTAATGGAGATGAGTCATAGAAGTAAGGTCTTCATAAAAATCCATGAGGAAACGAAGGCCGATCTCAGGCGGCTGCTGAAAATTCCCGAAAATTACAGCATACTGTTTCTGCAGGGCGGCGCAACGCTCCAGTTTGCGGCCGTCCCCATGAACCTGATAAAGCTTACCGGCAAGGCGGACTATGCGATTACCGGCAATTTTGCAAATCTTGCGTATAAGGAAGCAAAGAAGTACGGAATCTGCAACGTCGCCGCTAATACGGAGGATGCCAACCATACATATATCCCTTCGCAGTCCGAGCTTAAGCTTGACAGCGAAGCTTCATACTTCTACTACTGTGCCAACAATACCATTTATGGCACCGAGTGGAAGTATATCCCCGAAACCGGCAACGTCCCCCTTGTCTGCGATATGTCGTCGAATATCATGTCCAAACCTGTCGACGTTTCAAAATACGGCATAATCTTTGCCGGTGCTCAGAAAAACATGGCTCCCGCCGGTGTTACCGTCGTCATTATCCGGAACGACCTGCTTGAGAGGGAAGTTATGCCATACACGCCCGTCATGATGAATTATAAGACGCTGGTAGAAGCCGACTCCATGCACAACACTCCCCCCTGCTACAACATCTACATTCTCGGTCTTGTCCTTAAATGGGTCGATAGTCTGGGCGGCGTCGAGGGTATGGAAAAGATCAAGAAGGAAAGGGCAAAAATCCTCTATGATTACCTTGACGAGAGCAAGCTCTTTAAGTCTCCCGTAAGGCCTGACTGCCGTTCCGATATGAACGTACCATTTGTTACCGGCTCCAAGGAGCTTGACGACAAGTTTATCGCAGAAGCATCGGCCAACGGCTTTGCGAATATAGCCGGACACAGAAAGGTCGGAGGTATGCGCGCGTCCATCTACAATGCCATGCCGATTGAGGGCGTCAAGGCGCTTGTCGAGTTTATGAAAGACTTCGAGACAAAAAACAAGTAAGGAGCAGTTTAAATGTTTACCGTAAAAACATTGAATAAGATCGCAGCATGCGGTACCGACCGCTTTGACGCATCCCTGTTCAAAATCGACGACAATGCCGAAAATCCGGATGCCATTCTCGTCCGCTCGGCGAAAATGCTTGATTACGTCTTCAATAAGAATCTCCTGTGCATCGCCCGTGCCGGCGCAGGTGTGAACAATATTCCTCTAGACCGCTGCGCGGACGAGGGCATAGTGGTATTCAACTCACCCGGCGCAAACTCCGGCGGCGTTAAAGAGCTTGTTATCGCTTCTCTCCTGCTCTCCTCGCGCGATATAATCGGCGGCGTCGAGTGGGTAAAGAGCATCTCCGACAAGGGCGACGAAGTCGCGGCGCTCGTCGAGAAGGGCAAAGGCGAGTTTGTAGGCCCCGAAATTCTTGGCAAAACGCTCGGAATAATCGGTTTGGGTGCAATCGGCGCGAAGGTGGCTCGTGACGCCCATGCTCTTGGCATGAACGTCATCGGCTACGACCCGTTCCTATCCGATGCCGTTAAGACCGCTCTGACCGGCAAGGCTAAATTCGTTTCTGATATGGCCGACGTTTTTAGGGCAAGCGATTACATAACCCTTCACCTTCCGTATATGGAATCAACAAAAAACACGATCAACTCCGCGACGATCGCTCTCATGAAGGACGGCGTCAGAATCATAAATCTTGCGAGGGGCGAGCTTGTAAACGACGATGATATGATAGCCGCTCTTGAAAGCGGAAAGGTAAG
>JAJUHS010000128.1 GCA_029267755.1 Clostridiales bacterium | reverse complement strand
TTCGCCTTCCCGAACGCTGGAAATAGCGTATTTCATCTGGTAAGATGCGGTGTTGAAGAAAAAGCCGAGCTTCTGGCCCCAGTGCTCGTACTGGTATATCGTATATTGGAACGGGTTGCCTGAGACAAGGTAGTTGACATAGAGATATGCGGCAAAGCCGAGAGGGATAATGAAGATACAAAGGCAGTTTAAAACGTACTTGAAATCAAGCTTTCCGCTTTTTTTTAGCCAGATAATGTCTGCTATAAGCTCAAAGCAGACAGGGGCGAGCAGAGTTACGCCGAGTGACCTGGTAAAAGCGGCAAAACCGCCGAAAATACAGGCCGGAAGGTACTTTTTCAGCCGTGTAAAATAGACGCAGGAAAGTGACAAGAGCAGAAACAGGGCGTCGCTCATTGGCGCAGCGAAGAAAAAGGCGCTCGGTGTCAGAACGAGATACTTTACCGCTCGCATAGCGTCCGCGCGATCCATGTCCAGCCTCGCGAGGCGATAAAGGACATATCCCGCTACGGAAAACGAAAGCTGCGATACAATAAGCCCTGAAATAAAGGTGCTGCGGAAGACATAGGAGAAGAGCCGTATCGTTATCGGGTAAAACGGCAGAAAAACTAAGCGCACAACCTCGTCAATGCTGCCAGAAGACTGGTACCAGCGTTCCGCTATGTCGATATAGTGGAAGCTATCTCCGTAGGTCCAGATATCGTGGAAGGTGGAATAAATGCTGCCGCTGATACCTGACATTGCAAGACGGAATATGAAGGTGACAACTAATATGAAGAAACGGCTTAGAAGCAGGGAAATGAATATTTTAAAAAATATCCTTTCCTCCGACACACATGCCGACGCCGAGGCGTCCCCGTCTCCGCTCCAGGCCTTTATCCAGAGCGGGATAAAGAGAACGCCGAGCAGAGCGAAGAGCACGGTCACCAAAACGGAAGAAAGAGCCGCCGGCAGGTTCGCCGGCGGCTCTTTACGCCACCATGACAAATACAGGCCGGCAAGAAGTGTTAGACAAATGCCCGTATAGATCCATCTGCGTCGCATAATAGATTAATTACTCCAATGATATATTTTTTTCCATTATCAGCAGGGGGCAGACGTTGCCTTCCTCCTTGCCGATCTGCTTGAAGCCGTACTTCTGATAAAATGCGATAGCACGCTTGTTGCTCTCAGCCACGCGAAGGCGCAGAGACCTTCTCCCGAGACGGCGGTAGATCGAGGTCGCTTCGCCGAGAAGCTGCACCGCAAGCCCCTTTCCGCGGTAGGGTTCATCCATATAATAAAAGGCAATGCAGCCCGCACCCTGCTCCTCGTCGCGCTTAAGGTTCAGCTCAAGTATACCGACGGGCTCGTCTCCGAGAAAAGCCTCGAGCACGGATTTCGGATATTCGCGGCTACGCTTCTTTGCAATGTCAAGGTATATGTCCGAAAAGCCATCAAGGCTGCCATGGGCCTGAACCCAGGCATCGCGGTAGCAATCGAGAAACCTTTGCCCGCGCTTTTCAAGATCCATAGGACGGTAACGAAGGTTTGTGCCGTCGGTGAAGTCCTCCTTCTTCCACCAGTCGTGCCTGTGAAAGGAACTGATGGATTTGGGGAGGTGCGAGTTGTCGTTCATATATTCTATGCGCAGCTCGCCGTTTTCATAAATAAGAAGCGTTACCGCTGTGTTGTCGCAGTAAAAAATCTTTGTGATTTCCTCGGGAGGCAGATTCATCACCGTGCAGAGGAGCGCCCTAATTGCGCCGCCATGCGTGACGACGGCTATGCTTTGGCCTTCATGCTGTTTTGCGAGAGCCTTTATGGTGCCGGTGATTCGCTTGGCGAGATCGTAAAAGGATTCTCCGCCCTCTACGTTCCACTTATGCGGCGCTTTGTTGTAGTTGTGGTATTCCTCGGGCATATCACGCTCTACGTCGGCCCAGCATATATCCTCCCAGACACCCATGTTAACCTCTCTAAGCTCCGGAAGGGTGGTTAGGGGAAGGTTCTTCGGCGCGTAAACGGCGGCGGCCGTAGCCTTTGTGCGATAAAGATCGCTCGAATATACTGCGTCTATATCGATGCTCTCAAAGCGCTTCCTGAGAGCTTCAATCTGGCGCATGCCCATTTCTGTCACCAGGCTGTCGTACTGCCCCTGGATTCGGCGGTAGAGGTTTCCTTCGGCTTCCGCATGCCTGATTACATATATTCGTGTCATTTCGAGTCAGTCCTGTTCAGCGTGATGACAGTACCCGTAAGCTCAAAGCCGCGGGTTTTTAAAATAAAGGAACGTCCCACTCTTACCTCCTGGGTCCCGACCTCGGTTAGCAGGGAAGCCGCCACCACCTTAGCACTTACGGTAAACGTGAGATCGACATATTCGTCGTTCTGATCAGGCAGTATCGTGGTCTTTACATAGGGGTCGGTATTGGTTTTCTCTATTTTATCGACCTTGCAGGGGGAGGATTCAACGCTTTTTATTTCACAGTCTATATATTTGCCGTCGGAAATCTGCTTTCCGGGCAAAGCCTTACTTATGTCGTCCAGAGACTGCTTCGGTACACCCTGAACCAATACGGTGAACGTAATATCGCTCTTGTTGGCGGTCGCCTTCTCGCCGCCGAAGAACTTCATTCCAAAGAAAAGAGCGACAGCAAGTATTAATACGATAATAATAATATCAACCAGATTGATCTTCTTTTTTTCCTTTTGCATGGAGCATCTTCCTTTCAGGTTGCTTTATAAAGCCGAACATAGTATAATATTCCAAAATGAAATAATTATATTTACCGTATGCGACGTTATTCGGCCGATTATGACGTTCGACGACAGCTATTGTATAATATAATCATCAATTTAACAAGAGCAGATAGAAAAAAATAAAGCTTTCGGAGGTCTATGTGAAAATTATTACACTTATAAGCGGGGGCGATGTGGGCGGTGCGAAAACGCATGTGCTTTCACTCTTAAGGGAGCTTAATAAGGATATAAGGGCGGAGCTTGTATGCTTCATGGAGGGAGACTTCGCTTCCGATGCTAGAGCTATGAATATTCCGACCAGCGTACTGAACTCGGGAAATATCCTTAAGGACATTTCGGAGCTAAAAAGGCGCATATCTGAGGGCGGCTACGACATTATCCACTGCCATGGCTCCAAAGCTAATTTTTTCGGCAGCCTGATTAAAAAGGATTTTAACATACCGGTTATTACGACGGTGCACAGCGACCCGCTGCTCGACTATATGGGACGCCCGGCCGGAAAGCTCGTGTACGGTACGCTGAACCGGCGCGCTCTTAAAAAGATGGATTATTACGTCGGGGTTTCTGACGCCATGACCGATCTTTTAATCGACCGCGGATTTCCGCCAGACAGAATTTTCACGATATATAACGGATTGGAGTTCCCCGATGAGACACAGAAGTTCGACCGCTCTGCGTATCTTGCCTGGCTTGGAATCGACTCTGAGGAATGCGTAGTAGTCGGAATCGCTGCGAGGCTCAATCCGGTAAAGGATATAGCCACGCTGATACGGGGCTTTGCCGAGGCCGAGCGCGATTGTCCTAATCTTCGCCTGCTTATAGCCGGCGACGGCGAACAGCGTGAGATGCTGGAAAATCTAGCCAAGGATCTCGGCGTTTCTGAAAAGGTACGTTTCCTTGGCTGGGTAAGCGATATAGGGGATTTTTATAAGGCACTGGATATAAATACGCTGACCTCGGTTTCTGAAACCTTTCCATACGCCCTGACGGAGGGCGCGAGGGAATGGCTCGCCACCGTCAGCTCTCGCGTCGGAGGAGTACCATATCTTATAAAAGACGGGGTAAACGGATTCCTTTTCAGCCCCGGCGATTATAAGATGCTGGGAAAGCATCTGACGATGCTGGCCAAAGACCCGGAACTTCGAAAAACGCTCGGCGAAAACCTGGGGTACAAGGCGAGGGAGTGCTATTCCCTTAAGGCGACTAAGGATACCCAGATCAAAATATATGAGACGGTTCTAAGGCGCTATCAACGTACGGCAAAGAGAAAAAGAGACGGCGTCGCAATCTGCGGAGCATATGGGCGCGGCAATATGGGCGATAACGCCATACTTGAGGCGATTATTGGGGATATGCGCGGGATCGATCCCGACATGCCTCTTGTCGTTCTCTCAAAGGACCCGGCCGAAACGCGCAAAAAGTACCGGGTGGCCTCGGTCCATATCTTCAACGTCCTGAAATTCAAAAAAACCGTAAAAAAGACGAAGCTTTATATAAATGGCGGCGGCAGCCTCATTCAGGACGTTACAAGCCGCAGATCCCTTTTATTTTATCTGTTTAATATCGTAACAGCAAAAAAATCCGGCAACAATGTACTGATGTACGGCTGCGGAATAGGGCCGGTTTTCAATCAGACCGACCGCCGGCTTGCCGGGAGAGTACTCAACAAGTATGTTGACGTAATCTCCCTGCGCGAAATGAGCTCGCTCGAGGAACTGAGAAGCCTTAAAATAAGCAATCCGGAAATAATTGTAAGCGCGGACCCGGCGCTTACGCTCCCGCCTGCCGCGGAGGCAACCGTCGACAGCGTGATGCTTGCAGCCGGCATTGATCCGCACGGCGACTATATATGCTTCTCTCTCAGGGGCTGGAAGGGTTTTTCGGACAAACTGTCATGCTTCGTTTCGGCCGCCGAATACGCCTGCAATAAGTATGGGCTGACTCCGGTATTTATTCCGATAGATTATAACAGCGATGTGCTTATTGCCGGCAAAGTAGCCGAAAATTTGAATATACCATATTGCATAATGAAGAACACCATGACCTCAAATGAGATCATAGGCGTAATGTCGCGCATGAAAGCGGTGGTATCAATGCGCCTTCACGGCCTGATATTTGCGGCCCAGAGCGGAGTGCCGCTCATAGGAGTAGCCTATGATCCCAAGGTAAGCGCCTTTATGGAGTATCTAGGGCAAAAGCTTTGCTGCCGGCTTGAGGAAGTGGACGAAGCCTTCCTTAAGAGCATGATAGACAGGGCCATATCCATGGGTACGGATAAGCAGAACCTAAGAGAGGCCGCCGGAAGGCTCGCCGAGGCGGAAAGGTTAAATACGGAAGCCGCCAGAAGGCTGCTGGCAAAGTAAGCTACGCGGCAATAAGTTTTACATTAAAGCAAAGGAATTGAATCATGGATATAATAAAAAGATTATCGGACGAGCTTAAAATAAGGCC
>JAJUHS010000157.1 GCA_029267755.1 Clostridiales bacterium | reverse complement strand
TCTCACAGTCGATCGGGCAAACTCCATGAACCTCAACAACACCGATTCCAACAAACATAGTATCGCCGCCTCTGTCCAGATAGTCCTGAACCTCCTGCGCTGTCATCTTGTTGTACACTCTTGTTCTCACGTTCTGCCTCCTATATACGACAATTAAATTTTAAATAAGTCCTGTGCGTTTTTATAACATATCTTTTCATATGCCTCTTTAGAAATACGTCCATTTTCGGCGCATTCGTCCAGATAGCTCCCCAGAGGGATTGTCTGCAGCTTGTTGATAGTATCTGAACCATACATCAGGCGATCCTTATATTTTTCCAGAAATTTGAGTCCGAATTCTTCGTCTCTGGTAATTGCCCTATACCCGCTATACGCGGATAAATCGCCGTAAAGATTCGGGTATGTATCCATAAGCCTAGGTACTTCACCGCCATAAGCCACCGGTCCGGCACCTACCTTACTGCGGGCTACGTTATCTCCGGTCGGCGCGTCTGCAGATATCTCAAGCCAAAAGGTCTGGCTATGACCGACAATCTTAAGTTTTGGGAAGCTTTTCAGCGCCTGCTCAAGGAGTGGCAGTCCCGGATTATCGCAAATTCCATAGGCATATCCCGGCTCAGGGCTCATATGAAATGTTACTGGCATATCAAGCTTTTCGGCGGCGGCAAATATAGCTGTGATCAGAGGGCTGTCTATCCACTGGTTTATTGCCAGCTCTCCTACGCATACAGCGCCCATTTCCTTGTATTTTGCCATCAAGTCAAAAATCGATTCCGGCTCATTATTCTCATCAAAATTGCAGCTGAAGTGAAGGAAGCCCGGGTACATCTGCGCCATTTTCATCGCCGCATTGATATCGCTGTTCTTTTCAGCAGGATGCGTCAAATCTATGGCTTTGAATACCCCCTGTGACTTAAGGTGCTCGGTCATCTCCTCCGAATCAGCCTGGTAATTGTCGAGCGGATTCCAAGGACTTGCTTGTCTTTCTACTCTCGCAATACTGAAATGGGTATGTACATCTATACGTTTATTCAAAGTTATCGCCTCGTTTCCCACCGGTCATCTTTCGAGTCTCAATGTCTTGCTATCACTACACTTTTTTATTATTCAGCAGACATTACTTATACGCATCGCTGCTGATCGCTGACTGTTACAGCATTTCTACATCGAAAACGTGCTCCTGTACAACGCAATATAATTGATTTTCTGTCAGTACAGCTTAGCTGTGGCGGCATCGCGGTTAGGACTGCGAAAATCGTCCCGTAGCCAGTCCCTGCACGGAACACACCGCACCGAGTTTAAAATCGTTTTTTTACTTAGTTTTAACACAACAATAACAAAAAAACTAATAATGTGTTAGAACGATTCTGACTCAATTAGTAAATTTTCACCGATTAGTATCTTGAACTCAAACAAACGCCGATGTAAAATAAGCAAAACAGGTATGCGCTTTGCACAAAAGCATTGTTTTATTCGGAGGCTGCTATGGATAAAAATATTGACATAGAAGAACGTCAAATAGAAAAAAACAGCGCTACCGCTCAAGAAATTCGTTGCGAGGCATCCATGCGGCTTATTGCGCAACTCTATAAGGTTCAGTTCTTGGAGCTAACCAGCCGCAAGGTTACGGATGAGGTCTGTGAGAGATATAGGCTTCATCCTATCCAGTACTACTTCAATGAAAAGGTGCTGGATATGACGAGGCAGTATTTGGATGAAAATACTATTTATCATATCAGCGACGCATTTCTAGTCCACTTCATAATATTTAGCGTCGGTGGTAAAGCATATATGTTTGGGCCGTTTTGCACCGTCATTCTGTCGGAAACGGATGCAAATAGCATATTGCGGCAATGTTCTATTCAAGACTTCGATACCAAGCATTTTCTCACCTACCGCGGGGCATTCCCGCTCATAAAGGAAATTGACGTATACAATATTGTCTCCTCGTTTATTCACGTTGTAAGTCCTGATGAAAATGATAAGACCTTTAGAAGGATATCAGGTGAAAACGAACTGCAAGACACCGATAAATCCGATGAATCGCAGCGCTCAAATTATAACGTCATGCTGGAACGGAGATATACTTACGAAAAGAAATTTATGGAAGACATTATAAATGGAAATGCGCGCTTCGCAATTAATAACCTTCATAATATGGAGCAGGATGTATCATATTTGAAAAGGTTAGGCACCACCTTGGAAAACGAGAGGATTGGTGCCGCAATTACACGTACAACAGTCCGAATCGCCGCCATGCAGTCGGGGCTTCCGGCGCTTATTATCGATAAGCTTTCAACCGAAAACACTATCGAAACACAGCGTGCAAAAAGCACCGAGGAAATACTTCTTGCCAAGGAAAAAATGGTAAGGAATTTCTGCAAGGCGATACGTAAAATAAGAGAAACCAAATACAGTGCACGTGTTCAAAGCATAATGTACTATCTGAATCATAACTATGTAAAACCCATAAGCTTCTCTGAGCTTTCCAAGGATTTGAACGTATCGGAGAATCGCCTGATTTCTTCTTTTAAAAAAGAAGTCGGCATTACGCCAAACGCCTATCTTGCAAAAATCCGAATGCAGAACGCAGCTTACCTTTTAGCCAATGGGAATATGTCGGTAGGTGATGTGAGTAACGCCGTCGGAATAAGTGATTCCAATTATTTTGTAAAGCTGTTCAAAAAAGAATTTGGCGAGACGCCTACCGCTTACAGAAGGCGAAAGATCACTTAATCGCTTTAATACATTTTAACGCCGCAGAGTTGTTACAGCAGCTCTGCGGCGTTTTTGCTGATAATTTGCTAATCCTATTAAAATCCT
>JAJUHS010000100.1 GCA_029267755.1 Clostridiales bacterium | reverse complement strand
TTCCGGGAATTCACTTCTCGGAAAAATACCTCAGCCCGCGCAAATCGTGCGCGACCGGGGGTTTCGCGGCGCAAGCCGCGTATCTAGGGGGCATTGGATGCCCCCTAGAAGCTTGTCGAAAACACTTTTTCGACAAGCTCATCAAAGCCTCCGGTCAGGCCGGAGGCTTTGATTTTGGCAGTTAAAGTAATATATGTGTTTATCAAACAGAAAAATCATGCTATACTGAAGATAATTATTTGGGAAGGATGCGGTGATATGGCTTTTGTGCATCTGCATGTACATAGTGAATACAGCCTGCTTGACGGAGCCTGCCGTATCGAGGAGCTGGCCAAAAGGGTGAAGGAGCTCGGGCAGGACGCCGCAGCGATTACCGATCACGGTGTGATGTACGGGGCGATAGACTTTTACAAGGCCGCAAGGAAGCATGGAATAAAGCCGATTATCGGCTGCGAGGTCTATGTCGCGCCGAGGCGCAGGCAGGACATGGAGCATGGTACTGACAGCTCAGCCTACCACCTTGTTCTGCTCTGCAAAAACGAAGCCGGCTACCGCAATCTCTGCTATATGGTCAGCGCTGCCTTCACCGAGGGCTACTATATTAAGCCAAGGGTGGACATGGAACTCCTGAGGGAGCATTCCGAAGGGCTTATAGCACTCTCTGCCTGCCTTGCGGGCGAAATCCCGAGGCGCATTATACAGGGCGATTACGCCGCCGCGAAAGACAAGGCGCTTGCGCTCAGCGATATCTTCGGCGAGGACGGTTTTTACCTTGAGCTTCAGGATCATGGAATCAGGGAGCAGAAGACGGTCAACGGGGAGCTTATACGGCTCAGTAAGGAAACGGGAATACCCCTCGTTGTTACAAACGATGCGCACTACCTGAAAAAAGAGGGCGCATACTACCAGGATATCCTGCTTTGCATACAGACCGGCAAAACCGTCGAGGATACCGAGCGTCTCAGGTTTGAAACGGACGAGTTTTACCTTAAATCCGAGGACGAAATGAGAGCGCTGTTTCCTCATTGCCCGGAGGCAATTGACAACACGGTCAAAATCGCGGAAATGTGCAATCTTGACTTTGTTTTCAATAAGTACCACCTGCCGCAATTTGCAGTTCCGGATGGAAAGGAAGCCTTTGATTATCTGCGCGAGCTTTGCCTTAAGGGATTTGCGGAGCGCTACGGAGACGACAGGGAGGACGTAAGGAAGCAGCTTTTCTACGAGCTCGATATGATACACAAAATGGGGTTCACCGACTATTTCCTTATTGTCAGCGACTTCATCGGGTTCGCTAAAAGGAGCAATATCGCGGTCGGCCCGGGCAGAGGCTCGGCAGCCGGAAGTGTCGTATCCTACTGTCTTAATATTACGGATGTTGATCCTATTAAGTATAATCTTTATTTCGAGCGTTTTTTGAATCCCGAGCGCATAAGCATGCCCGATATCGATATCGACTTCTGCATAAACCGCCGCTCCGAGGTCATCGACTACGTCAAGGAAAAGTACGGCCCCGACCATGTCGCTCAGATAATAACCTTTGGCAAGATGAAGGCAAAGCAGGCGGTTCGCTCTGTCGCAAAGGCGCTTTCCTTCACCTTCGCCGAGGAAAACGAGATGGCGAAGATGATACCGGACGATCCGGGAGTGACGCTTGACAAGGCGGTCAAATTCCCGCCGCTTAAGGAAAGATACGAGAGCAACGCGCGGGTGAAAAAGCTCATCGACACCGCAATGGCGCTTGAAAAGATGCCGAAGGATACCTCGACCCATGCCGCAGGCGTGGTCATAACCAAGAATCCGGTTTACGAATATGTTCCGCTGGCGCTTTCAAAAAAGGACAACTCAATAGCGACACAGTACACGATGACGACGCTTGAGGAGCTTGGACTTCTCAAAATGGATTTTTTGGGGCTTCGCAACCTCACCGTAATCGACATGGCGGAGCGGGAAATCAGAAAGTCAAATCCCGGCTTTTCGGTCAAAAGCATACCGGAGAATGACGCGGAGGTCTACGAAATGCTCTCGGCGGGCAGGACGCTCGGCGTGTTCCAGATGGAAAGCGCTGGCATCACAGCCGTCTGCACCGGTATGAAGCCGAGAAGCATTGAGGATATTACTGCTATTATCGCACTCTACCGTCCGGGCCCGATGGACTCCATACCTAGATTTATCGAATCAAAGCACAACCCGGAAAAGATATTTTACAAGCACCCGATGCTCCGCGACATACTTGAAGTCACCTACGGCTGCATAGTATATCAGGAGCAGGTTATAGAGATATTTAGGCGGCTCGGCGGCTTTTCGCTTGGTCAGGCCGACATGATACGCAGGGCAATGTCGAAAAAAAAGCACGCCGAAATCGAAAAGGAACGCAAGGCATTCGTTTTCGGCGATCCCGAGCGCAATATCCCCGGAGCGGTAGCAAACGGAGTGCCCGAAAACGTAGCTGGCAGTATTTACGACGAAATGCTTGACTTCGCGAACTACGCCTTTAATAAGGCTCATGCCGTCTCATACGCGATTGTCTGCTATCAGACCGCGTATCTGAAATGCCACTATCCGCGCGAGTATATGGCGGCGCTTATGAGTTCTGTGCTTGATGACTCCGTCAAGGTCGCGGAGTACACAGCGGAGTGCCGGGAGAACGGAATCACGCTCCTGCCGCCGGACGTGAACGAGTCCGACGACAACTTTACGGTCAGCGGAAGCTCGATACGCTACGGCCTCGTCGCTGTCAAGAACATCGGCAGCGGTTTTATAAGGGCGGTCATGGAGGAGCGGGAGAAGGGAGGAAGATTCAAAACCTTCGACGAGTTCTGCGAGAGGATGTACGGAACAGAAATAAACAAGAGGGCGCTCGAAAGCCTGATTAAGGCAGGCGCTTTCGATAGCATGGGCTATAAGCGCAGCCAGCTCCTGCGAGTCGCGGGAACGCTGATCGACAACATCGCCGATGCCAGACGCCGCAACATGGAGGGCCAGATTGATCTTTTCGGCAACGCAGATGTAGCCGAGACCCCGGCTCTGGAGCTTCCGGACATACCCGAATTTTCGTCCTACGAGCTTATGAGCATGGAAAAAGAGGTCACGGGGCTTTATCTTTCGGGACATCCGATGGACGACTATACGGATGCCGCAAGAATCGCCGGCGCGGTTCCGATAGGCCGCATATTAGAGGATTTTTCGAGGGAAGAGGGCAATACCGTTTTCAGAGACAATCAGGTTGTTACGATTTCCGGCATAATCCAGACCTACAAGACCAAAACAACCAAAAACAACAGCCTTATGGCCTATATAGGGCTTGAGGACAGCACAGGTTCTATGGAGCTGCTCGCTTTCCAGCGCGTGCTGAACGAGTGCGGAGGCTACATCAAGACCAATTCTCCCG
Organism: Clostridiales bacterium; assembly: GCA_029267755.1. Classification (GTDB taxonomy): domain Bacteria; phylum Bacillota; class Clostridia; order Oscillospirales; family Oscillospiraceae; genus DUPK01. Next base: position 3,877 of record JAJUHS010000100.1, on the reverse strand, counting down.
TGCTTGTGACGGGCAGGATATCTGCGCGCGACGATAAGGAGCCGCAGCTTCTCTGCGACAACATCCGCCCGCTGACAGCGGGGGATGCGGGCGTGGAGGCAGAGAAGCCGCGGACAAGCAAGCTCTATCTTAAGCTTCGGAACGAGGGATGCCGTGAGTTTAATAAAACAAGATGCGTTTTGAACATGTTTCCGGGGAATACTCCCGTGGTGCTTTACATTGAGGAAACCAAAAAGAAGGTTGGCACGACCTGTCTTCTCCGCGACGATCTCATCTCCGAGCTTAAGGCGATACTCGGAGGCGAAAATGTGGTAATAAAATAAAGCATATAAAGACCTCCGGCCGATTAATTCGCGACCGGAGGCTTCATCTTCATTAAATTCAGTTTTTCATTCTTTGACGAGCGACCCGAATGCCGCTACCTTTTTCTGTTCTTCTCGTAAATGATAAGCAGACCCTCGAGAAGCAGGTTGTCGTCGCAGATTATCTCCCTTCGGCAGTGAGGAACTATCGTATGGGCAAGCCCTCCGGTCGCTATTACCGTCGTTTTTGTCCCAAGTTCGGCTTCTATGCGGTCGAGCATGCCGTCGACCATCGCGGCGCCTCCGTAAATCAGGCCGATTTGCATGCACTCTATGGTGTTCTTTCCAATAACCTTCGCCGGGGCTTCCAGGCTTACCCTCGGAAGCTGTGAAGTGCGGGAGATTAGAGCGTCATGCGACACACGAACGCCGGGGCAGATAAAGCCGCCGAGCATGTTGCTGCTTTTATCCACAACGGAGAAGGTCGTGGCGGTTCCCATATCGATAATTACTAGAGGCTTGGGGTATTTGTTGATAGCCGCTACCGCTCCTGCTACAAGGTCAGCACCGAGCTGAGCGGGGTTGTCGATAAGTATATTGAGGCCCGTTTTCATACCAGGCTCAACCACCATTGGCTTTTTGCCGGTCAGGGTTTCTACCGCGCACTGAAGCGCGGATGTAAGCGGGGGAACTACAGATGATATTATTGAGCCATCAATCTCCGAAAGGGGGGCTTTGTTTAGATGCAGAATGCTGCGAATAATGATTGTATATTCGTCCTGTGTTTTCTGAATGTCGGTGGATATACGGGAAAGAAATTGAATTTCACCGTTTTTAATTCCGCCGAGCACAATATTTGTGTTTCCGGCGTCGATGGCTAATATCATAATAGTATACCTCTATTTCATGGGAATAAAATGATGCAGGGCTTTGCTCAGCACGGTTCCTGCACCGAAGCATATAAGCGCTTCGAGCAATCCCTGAACGCCCACAAAGGCGAGAACGAAGGGAATGACCCCAAGACTGCCCTGAAATCCCCGGATAAACTGTGTGTTGCCAAACAGAATCATAAGAAAGAACATAAAGAACAGGGTGTTTAACAGAGCACCTGAAAGACTTGCCGCCGCAAAAGAAAAAAACCTGGTCCTGTCTACCGAATTGAGAGCCTTAAAAATAAGACCGCAGAGCCAGCCCATAAGGATGCGGGCGATTACCGCCACAATAAATGTGTAAAACGGGTTGATGGAAAGTAGCGCGGCGCCAAAAGCGCTTTTTCCGGACAGACATTCCCAAAAGCTTGTGAGACCAAAAACGCCTCCGAGAATAGCGCCTGCCGAAGGGCCAAGAATTATTGCACCCACGATTACGGGTACTTGCATTATAGTAAACTCAAGTCCCGCTGTTTTGATGTAGCCGATACCTGTCAGTTCGAATAAGAGGAGCAGGGCTACAAGTGCTCCCATACGGGTAAGATATCCCGTACGTTTGTTGGAATTGCCTTTTACCATATTAAATTACCTCCTGCTGCTGTTCACAAAGGATACAGCGCAAATTTGTATATTCTATATAACACATTAGATCACGATTGTAAAGTAATATTTTTAGGCTGTTGCGGGCGTTATATTCATTGCGTATGTAAATAAAGCATTTAACGCAGAATGTTTTAGCTAAAAATTATTTTAATTTTAATTTTGGTGGTTGACAAACGTAATGCTTTTTGTTATTATGATTCCTGCTGCTGGTTGTTACGGCATGCTGGTGTAGCTCAGTCGGTAGAGCAGCTGATTTGTAATCAGCAGGTCGGGGGTTCAAGTCCGTCCACCAGCTCCACAAAATCGAATATGGGGGAATTCCCGAGCGGCCAAAGGGGGCAGACTGTAAATCTGTTGTCTCTGACTTCGGTGGTTCGAATCCACCTTCCCCCACCAAGGACAAATAATCCGGACCTTCTTCAGATTGGAGATGGGTTCGGATTTGTTCTTTATTTGCTGTAACTGGTTGATTTCTGCTTGATGGTAAAACAATTTTTATCTGCCCGAAATCGCGCTAATGCGGCTTTTTGCGTTGAATTAGCAGATATTTCATGCTATTATTTTCATATGTATCTATTGTGACAATGTTGGAGAACAGTTCCGTGATGAGCTTGTCGAAAAAGTGTTTTCGACAAGCTCCTAGTGGGCATCCAATGTCCCTAGATACGCGGCTTGCGCCGTGCAACTCCTGGTCGCGCACGATTTGCGCGGGCTGAGGTTATTTTTCCGAGAAGTGAATTTCCGGAAAAATAAAATTAAATATCCCTATGAGGGAGTTTTTTGACAGCCTGCCGTGATATAAGTCATCTCCACCGGAATGAAGGTGAACATTTGAAAAGCAGCAAAATCATGAAGCGCAAACGGATCGATCAGGCGCTCGGCAACATATTTGATTATCCCCTGACCATCGTATCCGCAACCATGGGCTACGGAAAAACCACATCGGTGCGTTCCTATCTGAGCGGAGAAAACCATGCAAGGACCATATGGGTTTCCCTGCTTGGCAGCGACGGAGATGAGATGGTCTTCTGGAGCAAGCTTTCATCCGCGGTCGCCAGGCTTTCCCCGGAAACCGGAAAGCAGCTTGAACGGGTGGGCTTCCCGTCGAACGCGCGGCAGTTCGCAGCGGTTCTAGAAATCATTGAAAGATTGAATGAAAATATCAGCACGGTTATTGTCATTGACGACTATCACCTGATCGAACAAAGCGATAAGCTTAACCGGCTGGTGGAGCTTATCGCCGAGGAAGAATTTCCTAATTTGCACCTTGTATTGATTTCACGCACCAAGCCTAAATTGAATCATATCAATCTGCTGTCGAAAGGCCTGTGCTGCTACATAGATACCGAAATGCTTGCCCTTACCCGACAGGAAGTCCGCGATTATTTCGCCTTTATGGGTTTTGCTGATCCGCCGGAGAATATTGAGGAAATATATCAGTATACGCGCGGATGGATCAGCGCGATTTATCTGATCCTATTGGGCATAAAACAAGGTCTGCCGGTGACGGGAATCTCCACCATCAGCCAGCTTGTCGGAGAAAACCTGTATGCTTCGCTTGATCCAAAAACAAAAGAAGCGCTGCTGGACCTTTCGGTTCTTGACTGCTTCACAATGGATCTGGCCGTAACGGTTACGGGGAATCCGGAAACTCCACATATAATCGGCCGTCTTGTCGGACAGAACGCGTTTATCGAATTCGACCGGCAGACCGGCGTATACAAGCTGCACAACGTTTTGCTGGACTTTTTAAGGGAAAATTCCCATGCCTGCGGCCGGAATCTCCGCCCGGTTTGCCTCCGCGCCGGGAGGTGGTATCTGGAGCATGGCGAGATCATCTCCGCTTTTGATTATTACCACCGCGCAAATAGGATCGAAGAGCTCCTTGACCGTCTGAACGCCATTCAAAGGCTGGAAATAAGCTATTTCATCGGGGTTGCCCTTCTGCGCGTCGTGTATGAGGATCTTCCTCCAGAAACCTATGTGAGGTATCCTTTCCCCATATTGCGCATGGCCTTCAGCTTTGTCCTCAGCGGCGACGAG
>JAJUHS010000149.1 GCA_029267755.1 Clostridiales bacterium | reverse complement strand
CTCTTTGTGTTTTCACTTCTCATGATGATTTCCTTTCCTTTATTGACAACAGATGTTGATGCGCATTATAATATATTATCACTGACATGATTTAAATATTCAATTCAATTATTTTTTCTGGTGTCAGTTTAGAAAGGGCAAGCATGAACACAGTCTTATTTGACCTCGATGGGACCCTGCTCCCGCTGGATTACGATATCTTCATAAAAACCTATTTCTCCATTTTGACAAAAACCTTTTCACATCTCGGTACCCCCGAAAAGCTTATAAAGGCGGTTTGGCACGGTACGGATGCCATGATGAAAAACGACGGCCTTCGTTTAAATCGCGACGTATTCTGGGATGCGTTCTCGGCGGTTATCGGCTCGGATATGCGTAGGTTTGAGCCGGACTTCGACAGCTTCTACGCAAACGAGTTTTCGGCGGTTCGCGATGTGACCTCTCCCACCCCCGCGGCGAACGAATGTGTCAAGGAGCTTAAAAAGCGCGGCTACGCCGTGGTTCTCGCAACAAACCCGATTTTCCCGAAAGTTGCAACCGAAGCAAGAATAAGCTGGGCCGGCCTTGACAAAACGGATTTTGAGTATATAACGACCTATGAATTCTCGCACTTCTGCAAGCCTAACCCGAAGTACTTCGAGGAGCTTCTTCAAAAGATCGGCAAAGAGCCCTCCGACTGCCTGATGGTCGGAAACGACGTCAGAGAGGACGGCGCCTCGGTAAAGGCAGGAATCCCGTTTTACCTGCTGGAAGGCTGCGTAATTGATTGCGAGGACAGGCCAGCAGAATATACAAGCGGAGATTTTGACGCGCTTAAATGCTTCATCTATTCCCTTCCATACATCAACTAAAAGGCTCTCTTTTTGCGAACGGGCCGGCGTACAGTCTTTACGCCGGCCCGTTTTTACATTCTCTTATTTTCAATAACGGCCCGCTTCCTCAAATCTGACATAAGCTGCTCAAACTGGTTTAAATCCAAAGACTGGCCGCCGTCGCAGAGGGCGTTCGCCGGATCGTTGTGGGTTTCTATCAGCAGTCCGTCCGCACCAACCGCGAGTACGGCTCTCGATAGCGGAGCAACAAGGCTCCGTATACCGGTTGCGTGGCTCGGGTCTACGATTACAGGCAGGTGCGACTTTTGCTTAAGCAGCACAACCGCAGAGATGTCAAGCGTGTTTCGCGTCATTGTTTCAAAGGTTCGTATGCCGCGCTCGCAAAGAATTACCTGATCGTTTCCGCTAGACATGACGTATTCCGCACTCATCAGCAGCTCCTCTACCGAATTTGCAAGTCCTCGCTTCAAAAGCACGGGCTTTTTCATCTGCCCCACAGCCTTCAAAAGGTCGAAATTCTGCATGTTCCTCGCGCCAATCTGTATGATGTCCACATCCTCAAAAAGCGGTATCTGCGTCTGATTCATGATTTCTGAAACGACAGGCAGTCCGGCAGCCTTTTTTGCCTTAAGCAGAAGCGAAAGTCCCTGCTCCCCGAGGCCCTGAAAATCATAGGGCGAGGTTCGGGGCTTAAACGCGCCGCCGCGGAGAATTCTTGCACCGCTCTCCTTCACCGACCTTGCGATTCTAACTATCTGCTCCTCGTTCTCAACCGAGCAGGGCCCCGCCATGACCGTAAAAAATCCCTCTCCTATGCTTACGCCGCCGACTGTTATTATTGTGTCGTCCGAATGCACCGTCCGGTTAACCGCCTTGTACCGCTCGGTTATGCGCCTGCCGTACTCAACGATTTCGCTTGTCTGCACGACATAGTCCATATCTATACCCGACGTATTTCCTATTAGGCAGACGGCTGTGTGCTCGGTCCCGACGCTCAGAATCGTAGAAAAGCCGCGCGACTCCCATGCGGAAATAAAGGCGTTTATCTTATCCTGCTCCACCTTGGGTTTAAGTATAAATACCATTTTTAATCCCCCTGACCCTGTGAACAAGGCGCAGTATCTTTTCCCTGTCCTTTACGCCGTCTGTTTCGGCGCCGCTGCTTATATCTACGGCGCAGGGCGAAAGCTTAAGCGCCGCATCAAGATTTTCCAGGTTTACACCGCCTGCCAGAAAGAACGGTTTTTCCATACCGGCAATCAGTGTCCAGTCGAACGTCTTTCCCGTCCCTCCAGCTCCGCTGTCAAGGAGCAGATAGTCGGCGGAGGCATTCTTAAAGCTTTCGATATCCCCGCTTTTTTTGACCTGCATAGCCTTGATTACAGGTACGCCGCAGCCTTGCTTTAATTTTCTGATATAGTCCTCATCCTCATTCCCATGAAGCTGGGCAATTTCTATAACCCCTTCTCTGAAAAGTCTGATTACCTCGTCCTGCGGCGCGTCCGCAAACACCCCGACGGGAATTATCGAGGGTGCAAGCCTTTTTCTCATCTCAGCGGCCTTTTCAGCGCTTATCCTCCGCCTGCTTTCAGCAAATACGAAGCCTATATAATCGGGAGCCGCTTCATTTACATAATCTATGTCACAGTCTCTGAACAGACCGCAAATCTTAATCCTTGTCATAGCGCTTTTCCCCGAAGCTTATCTAGCGTCGCCCTCTTATCTGGGCTTCTCATCAGCGTTTCGCCTATAAGCACGGCATCTACCCCCGCTTCTTCCAATCTTTTTATATCCTCAGCTGTTTTTATGCCGCTCTCTGCAACAAACAAAACATTGTCCGGAACAAACTCCCGAAGTCTGAGGCAGTTATTTATGTCAACCGAAAAGTCCTTTAGATTTCTGTTGTTGACACCTATTATTTGCGCTCCCGCCCGAAGCGCGGAGCTGACTTCCTCCGCGTCGTGGGCTTCGACGAGAGCCGAAAGCCCGAGACTTTCCGCGATTTTGATATACTCTGAGAGCTCTTCCGTATCAAGCAGGGCGCAGATAAGAAGTACTGCCGAGGCTCCTAGGCATTTTGCCTCATATATCTGGAAGGGGTCGACCGTGAAATCCTTGCGCAGTATGGGAACCTTAACTGTACCCGCAATCTCGCTTAAATATCTGTCATCGCCCATGAAGTAATACGGCTCGGTGAGCACCGATATTGCGGAAGCCCCGGCCGCCTCGTACTCCCTTGCAATCTCCAGATATGGAAAGTCAGCGGCTATAAGTCCTTTCGAGGGTGAGGCTCTTTTCACCTCGCATATAAAGGAAATATTGCCGCCACGGAGCTCCTTTTCAAAGGAAAAGCCCATGTTTCCGGGGAGCGCTTCGGCTTTTGTCCTCAGCTCGGCAAGCCCCTTATTTCTTTTCAGTGCCTCAACCCTTTGTTTTGTCCTCTCTGCAATTTCGCAAAGCATCATCATGCCACCTCGTTTGAGCGGGCGACAAATTCTTTGAGCTTTTTCATCGCCCTTCCGCTGTCTATAAGCTCGGCCGCGAGCCTTATGCCCTCGCCCGGAGTATCCGCTTTTCCTGCAATATAAAGCCCAGCGCCGGCATTCATAAGCACCGCGTCGCGCCTCGGGCCGTTTTCGCCTCTCAATACAGCCAGAGTTATAGCCGCGTTTTCTTCAGGCGTGCCGCCGACTATATCAGCTTTGCCGCATCTGGCTATTCCGAAATCCTCCGGACAGATTGTGTAATTCTTAAATTCTCCATCCTTAAATTCGCAGACCTTTGTCTCACTGCTCACCGAAATTTCGTCCAGCTTATCCTCCCCGAACACCACCATACCGCGCCTCACCCCGAGATTTGAAAGCACG
>JAJUHS010000124.1 GCA_029267755.1 Clostridiales bacterium | reverse complement strand
CTCTCTCTTTCCGAATCGGTCAGTATGCCTCTGCCGTCGGCTATCATTGGGAGGGCGTCGTCGGCCGCGCCGAGGACAATCAGGCACTTAATATTGCCGCTCCTCATCCTCGTCATGTCCCCCGCCATTACAGCGTCAAGCGAAACAGGAATCGTTGCGACGTCGTAGCTTGACAGCACCAGCTTAAAAAGGCGCATGAACTCGTCCGGATCCATCGGCAGGTCGCCGAGAATAGCGTCGCACTGCTCCATGACCTTAATGAGTATGTCCCAAAGCTGCGAATATTCCTCGGCGGTCTTGACCCGCCCCATGCTTCGAAACTGCTCGGTTTTTTCAGCAAGCCTTTCGGCAAGCCCGATATCCTCCATAAAGGAATAGAGCGCCCTTACCTGAGCCGCCGCCGTACCTGACGACCTTGATTTTTCATGGTAGCGCCGAAGCGGCATTGCCGCCGCTTTCCGAATCCGGTTAAGCTCTCTGAGAATCGTCTCGTCCTCCTCGGTGCTCTCCGAAACGTAGCCGCGCGGATTAAAGGTCCACGGCTCTTCCCGGCTCCAGAGCTTTATTCCGCGAATGTTCCATTTTAGGACATAGTTCTCCAGCAGGTCGCATTCCTCAGGCGATACCCCGGCAAGTCCGGTTTTTAAGTACTTGAACATACTCTCATAATCCCAGCCAAGCGAAACCGCGTCCATCGCCGAGGTTATAAGGCTGAGTACCGGCTTTTGCAGAATATCAGATTTGCGGTTGAGGAAAACAGGAACCCCGTAACGGGAAAAAATATTATCAATAATAGGCTCATAGCTGTCAAATCCCCTCGCCACAACAGCGAGCTCCCGCCATCTGTAGCCCTCGTCACGCACAAGGCGTATAAGCTCCGCCGCTGCGATCTCGCATTCGGAAACCGGCGTTTCGGCGGCTATAAGCGTCACGGCCTGATTATCGCCCTCGAAAACCACATTTTCAGTCGTAAAAAGCTTAGCTTCGAGAAATTCAAGCTCTGGCTCGGCAACGCCCAAACGGGTTTTAAGCTCAATCGTCCTGCAATCCTTACCCAGCCCTCCCGCAAGGCGCAGGAGCCTCCGGCGGGTGTTTTCGGCGACGGCGAATGCGTCCTCGTCTCCACCCGCAGGGAGTGTTATCGTGAGCTCGGCGTTCTTATTAAGCAGCTCGCCGATAATTTTAAGCTCCTGGGCTGTAAAATCGGTGAAGCCGTCTATGTATATATGCCCACCGTTCCCGATTGAGCTCTCGCCTATCCTGTCGGCGAGCCTTTTAAGCCTAGTTGACGGGTCCTGCATATTGTTTTCGAGTATTGCGTCAAACGCGCCGCAGATAAGCGCCAGATCGTGAAGCTTGTCGCCTAGCGTTCCCTCCGCTCCCCTCTCCGCCAGTTCCTCCGGAGTTATACAGCAGCTTTTAAGCTCGTCGGAGGCTTTAAGAAGCCCCGACAGGAATTCCGTTTTTGCGGCGACGTTTCCGTAAACGCGAAGCTCCGACTGCACGCTTGAAAATGCAAGGCTCATAACCAGAAGCCTTCCGCCCTCGTCCAGAAGGGTATCCGAGAGTCCGCCGGTTTCGGCAAAGACCCTGTCGGCAAGCAGAGAAAAAGTAAGCACCTCTCCGTAAAGGCTGAGGCTGTCCCCGCAATACCTTGAGAGCGTCCTGGCCGTCGCGTGGGAATACTGCTCCGGCACAAGCAGTATGTTACCGCCGTGCTTATTCTCGACGCTTCTTTTAATCGCATCCATTATGTATGTCGTTTTCCCGCTTCTCGCCCTGCCGATAACAAGAGTAAGCATCTTCTCACCTATTTTCATAACGAGTTATTAGTCTATTATATCAAAAAACTGAACAATAAACAGGACTACGCTTAAATAAATGCAAATCTGCGTAAAAATTTGATGCCTTTTGCTATGCGGCAAAAAGAAATTTAAAATTTAATTAATAAAAGAAAAATGAATATATTAATCACAAAAACCCACATTTTTCGCCAAAATATCAAATTTTTTATTATAAAATGTTATTTTCCACCCTACAAAATGTTTTTTATTTTACGAATATATAAATGCATACAGATAAATACAGAAGGCGGTGGGGAAAAATTAGCACTAATATTGAAGTTGCTGTCGAAAATCCGGAAGAGCTTATAGAACGTTTAAGGAACGGAGAGTCGGAGCTTAGGGATCGTCTTATTAATACATATTGGAATTTCATATTGATTACTGCTTCAAAGCTAATAGGCAAAAACGCGGATTCAACGGATGAATTCAGCATTGCTCTTGAAGCTTTCAATGAAGCTATCGACAGCTTTGACTGCAGCAAAAACAAAAGCTTTATTAATTTTGCGGGTCTTGTTATCAACAGGCGTGTTATTGATCATTTCAGGAAAAAAAGAAGGTTTGATTCGGAGTATCCCTTTTCATATTTTGTTACAGAGGAGAACGCAGACATGACAGAAATGCTTTCAGCGGACACGCCCGCTCCTATTGCTGAAAAATATGAAATCCAGGAAGAAATAATGGAATTCAAGTCGGCTCTTTCGGATTTCGGAATAAGTATTGAAGCCTTGGTAAATATCGCGCCAAAACATACCGATACGAGAGCGCTGTGCGCGGAAATCGCAAGTATGCTTGCCAAAAACGAGGAGCTTGCCAAAAAAATGTATAGCGAAAAGAAGCTTCCGATCGCAAGTATTCTCGGAAGCTTCGGATTGAGCCGAAAAACGATTGAAAAAAACAGAAAGTATATCGTCGCCCTGTTTATCATCATGAGAAGCGACATGGAAATAATAAAGGGATATATAAACTCATATAGGAAGGGGACTGGGGTACAGTGATACATACAGGCACTATTTTGGAGATATCAGGAAACAAGGCTTATGTCTTCACATCACAGTGCGATGTTGTTTCCGTAAGAAGCAACGAAAGCTACATCCCGGGACAGCAGCTCACGTTTTCAAGCGAGGAAATCTGCATTGAGGAGAAGGCGCCGCAGCTAAACATAAAGCCGCGGGAGAAGCTTGCGCACTTAAATATAACTCGTGGATTTTTAGCGGCGGCGGCCGTATTTGTACTGGTGATCTCAACTCTGATTTATATTTTAATATCTCACGGTTCGACTCTGTTTGCCGCTAAAAACCCGGTTGCATTGATATCGATAGACATTAATCCCAGCATTGAGTTAAGCATAAACGGAAACGGCACAATCGTCGATGCGGTATTTGGAAACGATGACGGCAAAATGCTGCTGAAATCGCTGGACTTCAAAAACAAGCCCATCGAAGAAGAAATAGGAAAGATAATCAGTCTTGCAAAAGAAAACGGCTATGTTGTCGAAGGTAAAACCAAGATTCTCATTACTGGGGCATTGTACCCCACCAAGTGGCTGAAATCGGAGTCTAATGAGAAAAAGCTTAAGGAAATCCTGAGTTCTCTTAAAAAAGTCGAAGGCGCCGATGTTATGGTCTTGTATATAAACGATTCGGGAATGATCTCGGCCGCAGAGGAAAAGGACATTTCAATCGGCAAGCTTGCTTTATACAAATATGCTCAAAAAAACAATATAGATCTCAGTCTTGAAGAAATAAAGAAAAGCAGTGTCACAGATTTGTGTACAAAGCTTAACGTCAACGAAAGCGATTACGCTCTTGTGCCCTCAAACAACCAGAAAAACTTTGAGGCAAATGTTACCGTCGCGGCAGACAACGAAAAATTATTAGTAAGATGGAACAGGGCGCCGGCTGAAAACGGGTTCTCATATTACAAGGTTGTCGCTTCTGCTTCAAACAGCAACCCGGTTTACCCGGAAGACGGTTATGTGCTGGCAATCAGCGATATCAATGCAACTGAAGCCGCCCTGTATCCCGGCTGCGTATACAATGGCGGAGACGTCGGCGGCGCGCTCACCGGCGGAAACACTTATTACATAAGCGTTACATATGTTTACGAGAATGACAAAATACGCGGAAATGCCGTACAGGCCACAATGCCTGCCGCGCCTTCAACACCATCGACACCGCAATGGCCCAGCAGGCCCTCAGAAACTCCCGGAGGATACTACTACTATCCTGAAACGCCGGTATCAAACACAATTTACCCAAAGATATCGGTCAACTCGTCCAATACCAAATTGTACTTTACTTGGACTCCTTTATGCAGTTCATACGCACAGTACAACGGCAACACCTACTATAATTTTAAATATTACAAGATCGTTGCTTCCAAAACCAATCCGAGGCCCGTATACCCGGACGACGGTTATCTTTACTACACCTCGGATAACTCCGCATCATCCTGGATAGTTGACGTGTCAAGCAAAAACTACAACCTGTCGCCGAAGCTGGAATCGGGAAAAACGTATTATTTCAGCGTCACCTATGTTTTTGAAAACGGTAAGTTCAGCTCGAACACCGTGCAGTATAGGGTTCCGGAATATTCCACTTCCGAGCCGGCAGTACCCACGCAGTCATCCTCCTCTCTGTCGGTTTCCTCGTCCGGCAAAACTCTGAACTTTTCGTGGTCGAAGCTCGCAGGCAACACGGTTTCCTACAACGGCACAACATATAAAAACTTTCAATATTACAAGGTAGTCGCCTCTGAAACAAACCCGAATCCTGTATATCCGAACGACGGTTACCTTTATTACTCGTCGGAAAAATCGGCCTCAAGCTGGTCTGTTGACGTAACGGGCAAATCCTACAATCAGTCGCCGAAGCTTGAGTCAGGGAAAACGTACTATTTCAGCGTCACCTATGTCTTTGAAAACGGAAAGTTCAGCTCGAACACCGTAACGTATAAGGTGCCTTAAGGCCTGAATAAAACAGTAAAAGAGTTATTGAATATACGCGTAAAGGGGCTTTAGCAAAACGAAAAATTGCTAAAGCCCCTTGTTTTTGGTATGCGGCCTGGAATTATTCTTTATTTCTTATTTATATGCAAATCCATCTGCGGGCGGGGAACGATTATTCCGTTTTTGTCGAACGCGGCCTTTATACTCTCGTTAAGCTCATAAAACGCAGGCCAGTAGTCCTCAGTTTTGAACCAGGCGCGGACTATGAACTGTAAAACCCCGTTGTCAAGGGAATTAAGCCTGACAAAAACCCCCCGCTCCCGCAGCACCCGGGGATCCGCAAGCATGGTTTCTTCAAGAACCTTTTTTACAAGAGCTACGTCTGAATCAAAGCTTACCGTAAGCTTCAGCTCAAGCCGTCTTTCGTGAAACGCGCTTCTGTTTCTCACAGCCTGATTTGACAGCGTCCCGTTCGGAAGCACTACGGCACTGTTATCAATCGTCTGTATCGTCGTATAGAATATGCCTATGTCGGTCACCGTTCCGCTGTCGCCGGAAGCCGTTTCAATGAAATCTCCAATCTTAAACGATTTAAACGCGACAATCAGGATGCCTCCCGCAAGATTCGTGAGGCTGCCCTGAAGGGCAAGCCCTATCGCGAGCCCTAGCGATCCGAGAAGCGTAATTATGGACGTCGTTGGAAT